>CAZKJH010000012.1:0-44131 GCA_964553035.1 uncultured Lentisphaerales bacterium
GGCATATCTCTAGAAATCCCCGATACCGATTTTTCGTTTTGGATCCCGATACCGACCCCGATTGCGATTACAGACGCGGAGGCCAGCATCGCGCCAGTTTTCCAGTAAAACAAGAGACAGGCGTCTAGAAATTGCGGCCAATCTCCTGATTGGCTCTCCTATTCCCATCCCTCTGTGTCTCAAACTCTCTGTGTTTAAAACCAAAACCCCATTACCCACATACTTGCCCCCAGTCACTGACCGATTACCTGTTTTACCTTGTCGACCTTCCTGAATCTCTGGAGCAGCGATTCTGTCCTGTCTTGCGGTTTGCATGCGACCGGCCTCCCTTTAGTCTTTCCCTTTAAGTTGGTATCGATAACGGTATCGTCGGGGACAACGATCATTCGATAGCCTCCAAAATCAGCCTCGGCATCGACAATGTCAAAGAGAAAACAAGCTTCTAAAAGCGAGGCTAACGCCGACTGAGTTCAATAAATCGGTGCGGTGAGATTCCATACGTACGTTTAAAAATACGCGAGAAATGAAATGGGTCAGAGCATCCCATGGCATCTGAAACCTCCTTGACGAGCAGGTTGGTGTGCTGGAGTAACTCGGCCGCACGATTCATCTTCTGTCGCAACAGGTAGCGTGCCGGTGACGTCGGCCCGAAGCGCTTAAAGAGCCGACAGATGTAGGCGGCATCCATGTGACAGGCGTTGGCGATATCCTCGAGGTCTTGCAATGCTTCATGCTGCGATTCTATCACCTGTCGGCAGCGCTGATAGGAGTAAATCGCCCGTTCATGCACAGACGAACCAGTGACCTGCGATTCTCTTGCTCGTAGGATGAGTATCTCAAGAATTAGCCGACAAATCGCATCTGTCTGCTCCGTGTCAGCGTTCACACTACGTTGTATCGCATCGAGCGTGTCTTCAATGACGCTGGGATCCGCCACCTGAATCGGCGCACCTGCAAAGGGTGACTCGCGGATCATCTCAGATGCCCGCTCGCCTGTGAAGTCGACAAAACGTTTCACCAGAGGGTTGTGCGCATCCGTCGTAATGCGGTGTGGAATGCCGGGTCCATAACAGAAGAGCGTGCAAGGCCGGAGGCTATAGGTCTTCCCTGCCAGCACAAGTTCACCCCGCCCCGCAGACACGAACTCAATGGAATAGTAACGAAAATTCTCACGGCATACGATATAGTCCGGTTTGCAGATCTCTTTGCCCCCACATACGATTTCTACATCTGCTCTAGGCGTTGGAGTCAAATGACGATAGTAGTAGACAGCATCCCGAACTTGCTCAGAAAAGAAAGCAGGGATAGTAAAATTGCCCTTATTTAACGGTACACCAGTCTGTTTGCGTTCGCTCATGCCGAACAGTATACCACATACTCGGTGATATAAATAAGTCAAAAATCATCATGAAAGAGTCAAGCGTTGCTATGGTACAGCACCTGCATCGAGTGTATACTTACACCCATTGTTAGTATTCTCGCAATTGAGTCCAAACAGAGATGTACAAGATGACCCCTATTCCCTCCTCGATGACCGGAGCCTTTTTACCCGGCAACAGCACAGTCGAATACCGTGAGCTTCCCGTTCCTGAACCGGGACATGGTGAAGTGTTAATCCGCACCAAATCCTCTACGATTTGTGGTTCCGATATCCGAGCCATTTATCATGAGCATCTTGGGAAAGGACCTGAAGGATACCAAAACGTTGTTGCCGGGCATGAGCCTGCTGGACAAATCGTCAAGTGCGGTCCGGGCTTACGTCGATTCAAGGAGGGTGATCGGGTTGTGGTCTATCACATCTCCGGCTGTGGGGTTTGCAATGACTGCCGGCGCGGCTATATGATTTCGTGCACGAACGAACAATACCGCAAAGCCTACGGCTGGCAGCGCAACGGAGGTATGGCACCGTATCTATTGGCCGAAGAAAAAGATCTGGTTGCGCTACCCGATAGCTTGAGTTATACAGATGGCGCACAGGTTGCCTGCGGTTTCGGTACGGTCTATGAAGGGCTGGAGAAGATCGGAATCTGTGGCAACGACGCGGTGCTCGTCACTGGACTCGGCCCCGTGGGTTTAGCCACCTGCATGCTTGCCAAGGCTATGGGAGCTCAAAAGGTCATCGGCATCGATGTCGTCGAAGAACGAATGACCATCGCCATGCAACTCGGGTTAACGGATCACGTCTTCCCTGCGGGTGGCGATAATGTAGCCGAGGTAAGAGCACTGACCGGTGGTATGGGGGTTGAGCGAGCCATCGATTGCTCGGCCAACGACAAGGCTCGCCATACCTGCATCCAGGCGACACGCAGGTGGGGCAAGATCTGCTTCATCGGCGAGGGGGGCACGTGTAATTTCAACCCAAGCCCCGACATCATTCACGACCAGAAGACGATCTACGGATCGTGGGTGACCAACATCTGGCGCATGGAAGAGCTCGTCGAGCGCATTGTTCGCTGGGGCATTCGGCCTGAAAGTCTGGTTACGCACCGGTTTACACTTGAGCACGCCGATGATGCCTACGCGTTGATGGCGTCTGGAAAATGCGGCAAAGTAGCGGTTGTCTTCGATGAGGAGGTGCGGTAATGCTCAATGGGATGAAATCAGGAAATGCCCCCATTGATCCGTGCGCGGTTCCTAAAGCCCGGCTTTCCAATGGTGACGAAATTCCCATGGTGGGGATGGGAACGTTTGGATCGGATCATGTGTCCGGCGAAGCGATAGCAGAAGCCGTTGTCGGTGCCGCCGAAGTCGGTTATCGCCATTTTGACTGCGCGTCCGTATACGGCAATGAAAATCTCATCGGTGCTGCTCTGCAGCGGATCATGGCGAGCGGTGTTGCCCGAGAGGATCTCTGGGTGACCTCAAAGCTATGGAATGACAAGCATGCAGAGAAAGATGTCATCCCCTCTTTCCAGAAAAGTCTCAGCGACCTTCAACTCGACTATCTCGATCTTTATCTCGTGCATTGGCCGTTTCCCAACTTCCATCCCGCACATTGCGATGTCACGGCGCGGAGTGCGGATGCCAAGCCCTACATTCATGAGAACTTCATGAAGACCTGGCGACAGCTTGAAAAACTTGTCGAGATGGGACTCGTCCGGAACATCGGAACATCCAATATGACGATTCCGAAATTGGAACTTCTCTTGCGCGATGCTACGATTAAGCCGCAGGTCAACGAAATGGAACTCCATCCGCACCTGCAACAACAGGAGCTCTTTGATTACGTTTGCAGAAACAATATGGTTCCCATTGGCTATTGCCCCCTTGGTTCTCCTAACCGCCCCGAACGAGATCGTATGCCGGGTGATACGGTAGACATGGAGGATCCAGTTGTTTTGGCAGTGGCAAAAAGCCACGGTATCCACCCGTCTGCCGTTTGCCTCAAGTGGGGCGTACAGCGCGGGCAAGTGGTGATCCCAATGTCAGTTAACCCAAGGAATTATCTGTCGAATCTGAAATGCGTCACAACGGACCCGTTAACGGACGAAGAAATGGCCGCGCTGAGCAAGAGAGACAAGAATTGCCGACTCGTTAAGGGGCATGTGTTTCTGTGGAAAGACGACCAGACTTGGGAGGATCTTTGGGATCTGGATGGCATCATTGCACTCGCCTGAAGGTTCAGAGATCGTTCACTCACCTGCGCTTAACGCGCTAGAATCACTCCCCGTAAGAAGTTTGACTCTACGAATTTTAAAAATCGAAAAAATGAAAAAAGAACTTTGTATCAGTAGTGACTTTGTGGACGACTTATTGTTTGCCAACACCCTGTTAAACGAAAGTCACCTAGATGCCATCATGCACTACGCGGCATCGCTGGGTGCCACACGCTTTGAATGGGTTCTCTTTGCAAATTCGAACATCTACCAAGCGCATAGTCCATTGGGATACGATCTGCTCAAGGTGGCCTGCGATGCGGCGCACCGGCATGGCATGCGCTTCGATGCGGTATATAAACCGTTTGAGACCGGAGGGGCTAGCTCAATTGCGAGTTTGCCCCATTCCTTCCCTTATGCTGAAACTGACCGCGTCATTCGCAATGAAAACGCGATGCTGCATTCGGTTTGCAAGTTTACTGCAGAAAATCCTCAATACCGCATCGCGCGCCGTAAAGGTGATGGTGAAGACCCTGGCGGGCGGTTGGCAGAAATCCGGCTGGTGAAATCGGACGAAAATGCATTGCAATTCGGTCCAGAGGATATTTCGTTCTGGTACAGCGCGACAAATGGTAATTTCAAGCGTTTCGAGGGAAAACTGGAAACGTCGGTCTCGCAAGCCTGGAGACTGGGTTTCCCCTACGATGACACGCTCAGCACAATGATGCATTTTAAGGGGTTTGATCTGCCAGAAAACATCAAATACCTCGAAGTGCGCTGTTCAAAACGCAGTCCGAAAGGCAGCTTTTCCAACGCCATCGAGAACCTTGTTGAGCTGGTCAACGAGCGAGGAGAAATCATTCCCTGTGCGCCCTCGACGGTTCACCCCTCCTTTGCGGCCATGTACAAGCGGGCGAAGACGTTTTCCGATTTAGGCATCGTGGATTATCTCGTCAAGCCCGAGGTCCGAGCACTTTTGAAAAACGTCGAGACCTTTAACGCACACATTGAGGCCAACTGCAAGGGCATGTATTGGTTTGAGCCTCAATGGGAAATCTTTACCCTCGACCGTGAGGACGCGGGTGCGATCGCGGTGTGCCGGGGTAAACCCCAGTCTCACCCAGCGAGCATGCACCCCATCTACCCTGAAGTGCGGCAGAACTGGCTGGAGACGGTTCAGACTTGCATTGATAGTGGCGTCGATGGCGTGAACATCCGGGTCTCGCGGCATGGCGGCATGAACGAACCCTGGGCGTACGGGTTTAATGATCCCGTTATCGCGAAGCTGAAAAACAAACAGGATGTCTATGAAGCGGCACTCGTGAACGGGCAGGCTTTCGATACGTTTCTAGAAGATGCGGCCGCACGGCTCCATCGCAACAACCGAGAGCTCGGGGTGCATCTCTGTGGGTTCCTCCTGCGCGCGCCGGACCGGCTGATGTCCACCACCAAGCCCAGCAACTTTGTCTGGAACTGGGAACATTGGGTACATGATCTGGCCGATTATACGGAATTCCACAAAACCAACTTTTTCAAATTTCCCCATGTGCAGGAAATTATTGACCATTTCGGGTATGTCGTCCGGGCAGCCGGGAAGCCTTTCTTGTACCAGAGCGGGCAAAGTGCGAGTGCCACCCACTATGACGGGCCGTATCGCTTTCATCCTTTCGAGATGCAATGGGTCAAAAATCATCCTCACCTGACATGCTACAATCTGTATGAAACGGCCAGCTTCTTTCGCATAACACCCCAAGGTGCCTATGAAGGCAGCCCAGACATGAAAGCGATGGTCGAACAGTACTGGACAAGGTCTTAAGGATTAGGGGCTAGGCCTTAGCGCGGCGGGTTAGATGTTCCACAGGATGCCGGAAGGGAATTTGCTAACACCTAGGGCCTAAAACCTTCTCCTCTTTATCAAGTAGAAAAAGGAATCAACATGAAAACAAAAAAAATGAGATTACAGTTCAGCGCGGCTTGTTTAGCACTTGCGGTGACAATACTATGTGGCACAGCACTGCGGGGCGAACCCGCCGTAGCGGCGTTTTCCGGTACAGACAGCTATATCGGACTCGGTGCGCCGGCAGCGCTGCAACTCGGCAACAATCAGCCTTTCACCGTGGAAGGCTGGATGTATATGCGCTCGATCGAGAGTGCCAACATGCTGCTGAGCAAGAACGAGGCAAAAGTCGGAAACGGGTCCCCGTACACGTTTTTTATGGGGTTCAGAGATTACTATGATCGCCCCGAGCTTCAAATGCTCATACATTCGCCTGCGGCCGGGTACAAGACGGTCTTGATGTCGTATGTACCCTATCGTTGGTACCACATCGCGTTCAGTTTCAACGGAACGACTGTCTCCATGTACGTAGACGGCGCATTGAAAAGCACCGCAGCTTTCTCCTACGTCGATGTTCCGACGCACAATATCTACATCGGCGGATACGCTTCCGACGACCTCGACGGGTACAAGAGCGATCTGCGCATGTGGAACGTCGCGCGCACCCAGACCGAGATCCAGGACAACATGTACCACCGTCTTGCCGGCACCGAAAGCGGCCTGATCGGGTACTGGCCGATGGACGACGGTACGGGCGACACGGCGGGGGATCTCACGTCGAATGTCACAACGGGCGCTCTCGTCAACGCCACATGGGCTTTGCGCCCCGACCTGCCGGTTTCGGAAGCCGACGATCTGTTTGTCGCATGGTCCCCGTTCACCGTGGCCGACCGGGCTACCGGCAGCAAAGATTTTACCGGCTCCAACGAAGTCAACGTCGTGGCTTTCCCGATTCCCACCGGATACGACCGGTACCAGATCACCGAGAGCGGTGACATCGGCTCACTGGGCTCCTGGACTGCAACGTCCACACCGCCTTCCGTCGTATCCTTCACCCGTCCTACGACGGACACGAACCTGCTGCTCTACGCCTGGTTTACGAACTCGACGGGTTCCGTCGCGTTGCGCCGTTCGGGCACGATGATGCGCTATACCACCGCTGCTCCCGTGCCGTCTGTTCATGCCTCGCTGACGCGCGAGACGGCTGGGTTTACGGTGCAGATCACCGGGTGGGAGCTTGATAACGGCTCGACCGGCGGAACGACGGGCAGCGGGGAATCGATACCCATTCATGCGTACGAGGCCGTTCTGGAGTCCGGTTCGTGGGGCGATTTCACACCCACAGCACCCTACGTCACGCTAACCAACCAACCGGGTTCCTACACGCTCAAGCTGCGAGTCATCAATGCCGCAGGGAATGTCGCCAACGCAAACTGCCCCGTGACCATCGTTACGGCAACCGCTGCGCCAGCAGACGGCGATCGCTACGTGGCGGTCGGCAATTTATTTGCGACATCCCCCTACGCCACATGGACTACGGCCGCTGCATCGATCCAGGTCGCGGTTACTGCATCCGCCGTCACCGATACCATCCGAGTCGCGCCCGGCGTTTACACCGCGACCGCAACTCCTGTGGTGACGATTGCCGGCAACCGCACGTTGCGGGGATGGGGTTCGCTGGAGGCGGTGATCATCGATGGCGAAATGACGCGGCAGGGCATGAGCCTGACTGGGCCCGCGACGGTTGACGGGTTTACGATCACGCGTGGGATCAGCGCCGGCTACGGCGGCGGAGTTCGTGTTGAAGTTATGGCGGCTTCGGCTGTCCTGCGGAACTGCCTAATCGAGGATTGTCATTCCACCTACGGCGGCACTGGTAGGGGCGGCGGCGGAATCTGGGCATACGGTACGGCCGGCAGCGCGGCGTATACGGCGATCGTGGAGAATGTCACCATTCGCAACTGCACGCAAGCAGGCTCTCAGAATAACGGCGGTGGCGGTGTGTATTTGCGCGACTGCCCCGCGCGGATCGAAAATTGCACGATTGTGAGCAACTGGGTGTACGGAACTCAGGCAAATGGCGGTGGATTTTTTATCAATAACGGAGCGGGGGGGCGCACGATTATTCGAAACACGCTGATCGCAGGCAACACGGCGCCAAGTACCGGCGGCGGCATCCACCTGTCCAGTCCCACGCTCATTGAAAACTGCACCTTCCGGGGCAATGCCGGGGGGGGAGCCTACATTATAACCACGACGAACGTGATGATCCGGAATTCCCAGTTCTACGACAACCATACGATAAATTACGGCGGCGCGGTGGGCTTCGTCAATGCTGGTGCCGGCGGCGTACTCGAAAACTGCACGATTGTCAGCAACAGGAGCGATCAGAACACGTCGGGTGGTGTGCATTATTACAATACCAATCCGAACCCCGGGGCTATCCGGAATTGCATCGTTTACGAAAACTACAAGGGGACTGCGCTCAACAACATCGTCAACTATAAATCCTATATGGAAGTTTCGTATACCTGCAACTATCCGGTTTGGCCGACCGGCACGGGAAATACGGCTGCGCTGCCCCAATTTGTGAATTTCGCAGGCAGGGATTTCCGGCTGCAACCGACCTCACCTTGCCGCAATGCGGGGTTGAACCAGGATTGGATGGTTGGCGCGAGAGATTTGGATGGTAAACCGCGCCTAGATGCCATGACTGGCATTGTGGACATGGGTTGCTATGAGTTTGTCGCGGCTGGCACGATCCTGACAATTCGATAAAACAGAAAGCGTTATAGGCAAGCCCGCCGCGCAGCGGCGCCGCGAAAAAACAAGGAGATGAGAATGATTAAGTTAAGATCACGGGCAGTTTTGACAATAATGGGATGTTTTTTAGCTCTTTCTGGGCGTGGTGCAGAAGATTCTGCTTCTACATTAAAATCAAATACTCTTGCACCAAAAACGGCTGAGGATGCGGGTTGGGAACACGTGTTTACTGATGATTTTGACCGCAAAGAACTAGGTGGAAATTGGAAAGTCATGAGTGGAAATTGGGAAATTAAAGACGGTAATCTTCACGGAAGTGGAACCTTGCTTTGTACAAAAAATTTTCCAGCACGAGATGAAACAGGTCTAATTTATCCTGGTGGATTTGCATTAGGTTACATTCGAATGGAGTTCGAGGCAACTTCCGCAGTAAAGCCATTCATCTTTTTTAAAGACCAAAAGCCTGAAGTTGTACTCGGTGATTTAAGTTGTTTTATGAATGCGCAGTCATCTGAAAAAACAAAAGACCCGCTTTACACGAGTGGCTACTTTTTTCAGTTTGGCGGTGGGTATAACACCAAGAATGTCATTGCCAAAAAGGGAGAGAGTGTTGTTACCGATTCTAGCTCTGGCAAAGTTATTGAAACCAATCAACGTCATAAAATTATAGCTGAAAACGATCAAGGGCATTTGCGTTTTTTCGTTGATGGCGAACAGCTTTTGGATTATGAAGAGTCGGGCTCTATCATGGGCAGTGGTTTTGATCAGGTTGGGTTTTATTTTTATACAGCGTTTGATGTTCATAACGTTAAAATCTACGTCAAAAAATTACCCGGGGGTCTTGATCGGGACTAATCTGCTGTTCGTTAACCGTTTACTTTTTGGAAGAAATTATGATGAGTTCTAAAGCATTACGAAAGCTCGTGTTATCACTGTTATGTGTTTCAGTTTTTTCTGGCTTCTTGCGTGCAGATCAGCCCGAATTAAACACGCCACAGGCTATTTTAAAAAACTCAACTCGTCATGCAACACAGCTTATTGTTGTAGAAAACGGGAAATGCAATATGCCGATTGTGGTTTTTAAAGATGCACCACTTTATACAAGAAAGTCTGCCGATGAGTTAGCTGATTATATTCAGAAAATAACAGGAATAAAGCCTGAGGTGATTGAAGGTGAGCCTGAAAAAACACCCGAGCATGCAATCTGGGTTGGTGTTCAGCCCAAGGTAAAAGAGCTTTTCCCGACTGTTGATTTAGACTTTAAATTTCCTGAAGAACTCGTCGTAGCTGTAAATGATAATCATATTTTGCTTGCTGGCAGAGACATCTGGACAGAAGAGGGTCTTATCCTTGAAACAAAAAAAGGCAAAAAACATGACGGTATGCAGCTTGAGTACGGAACAGCAAATGCAGTTTATACCTTTATACAAGACTTTCTTGGCGTACGGTGGCTTTGGCCGGGCGAATTGGGTGAAGACGTTTTAAAGAAAGAAAAGATTGCTTTTGGCCCCTTTGAATATCACTATCACCCCCAGATAAGGGCTCGTACTGGCATTTTTCATTATTCGGGAGTCATTGGCGGCGGACATGGCACTTCTCGTGATTGGACTCGCAGGCAGAGGCTTTCTCTTGATTCAATAAAGGTAGAAGGCGGACACGCTTTCACCGAATGGTGGACGCGTTTTCACGAAACCCACCCTGAATATTTTGCTTTGCAGCCAGACGGAACCAGAAGTGGTTATCCAGACCCAAGGACTGTAAAAATATGTCAGTCTAATCCTGCTGTTTGGAAGGAGTGGCTGAGAGACGTTGAACAACAGTTGAAAGATAATCCTAATCAACAGGTTTTTAATGCCTCCCCGAATGACGGCTGGACCAGTGGTCATTGCATCTGTGACACCTGTCGTAAATGGGACCATCCAAAAGGTGAACCGAGACTATTTTCATGGGAGGGACTGGGACAAAATTACGTTTCACTTTCAGACAGGGACGTCACATTTGCCAATCATTGTGCACGGCTTCTTAAAGAAAAGTACCCAGACAAAGATTATTATGTATTGATGCTTTCCTACGGGCATTCACGACCCATTCCAATCGAAGCCGTTCCTGATGACAATGTAATAATCAGTAGTGTCGCACTTTTCAGCTTTGGCAGGCCTGATGATATTGTTGATCGCGCATCAACTTGGGGGACAACCCATCGTGAACAGTTTGATGGGTGGGGTAAAGTAGCCAAGCATATTATCTGGCGTCCCAATACCCCAGGCCTGCTCAACGTTGGCGCTCCGTACTTTTCTATCGACCAGACCATTAAGGATTTTAAATTGGTGGCAGAAAGAGGCACTATCGGCATATTTGTCGATGGAATATTAGAGCATTGGGGAACCCAAGGGCCTCTTTATTATGTCATGGGACAACTAGCATGGGATCCTTCAAAAGATGGAGAGGAACTTCTTAATGATTATTATACAAGAGGTTTTGCAGAAGGCGCAGACGCTATCAGAAACTACTGGGATCACCTGAGTGCCTACAGAAATAAATTTAATGAATTGGGTGAAAGCGATTGGGGGATTTATGATGAGGAATTTTTTAATAAAGCGAATTCGATTCTCAATGACGCTGACAAAAAACTGGCTGAAAAACCTGAGGTTTACAGAAAGCGTGTGAACTTTTTCCGAGTAGGGCTTCAATATTTTGAATTAATAATTGATAATAAAAAGCTTATGGATCAATACCTTAAAAGTAAAAAAACAGATAAAGAAGCTGAAAGTAAGGTTAGGGAAAACTGGGCAGTTATTGAAAAAATAGCGACAGAAAATCCCCATTCTATCAACTGGAGTCCTACAAGACCGGGAAACTCAAGAATGAGAAACTTGCATCCGGATTTCACAAAATAGACGCCGTGAATGGTTACACGAAATCAAGGAACAAGCTTTGAATGACACGACTCGCAGAACGTTTATGCGAACTGGGAAGCCGGTCTGGCTGATTGGCAGCGATAATGGCCGTTGCCGCCGCGACCCTTCCCCACTGCCTGATCTGGACACAGGCGAAATCTTCCTGTTTACCAGGGGGCCATACGTGGTTTCATCAATAACTGATTCAGGAAGGGATTTTTTATGAAGAAGGCGTTTTATCGATCATGGTTTCTTTTTAGTGGCCTCACGGGGTGCTTGATGACCCTCTCAGCGAGTGCGGATCTGGTGCTGGTCGAAAAGGGTGAGGCGCGGATGCCGATTGTGGTGTTCGAAAACGCGCCGTCCTTTACGCGGCAAGCGGCCGACGAGCTGGCAGATTATATCGGGAAGATCAGTGGGGCTCGCCCCGAGGTGATCGTGGGGCAACCCGACCCGTTGCCGGAACACGCGATCTGGGTCGGCTATCAGCCGGTTTTGAAGAAACTGTTTCCATCCGTCGATTTCGAGTTTAAGCACCCTGAGGAGATCCTGATTGAGGCCAACGCGAATCATCTGGTGATTGCCGGGCGCGACCGATGGGATCCCGATCACATGACGACGACGGATCGCAGGGGCCGCCCGATCGTCGGTATCCAGCAGGAATACGGCACGGTCAACGCGGTCTACACCTTTCTCCAGAATAATCTGGGCGTGCGCTGGCTCTGGCCGGGCGAACTGGGCGAGGACGTCCTGAAACAGTCCACCATTGCCTTTGCGCCGTTCGAGTACCGGTATCATCCGCAATTCCGCAGCCGCCACCTCCTGTTCATGATCTACACGCTCGAGAAGAACATGGCCGGGAACGAGTGGACACGTTACCAGCGGTTGCAGTTGGATTCGCTTTCGTTCAACCCGGGGCATCCGTTCAGCGACTGGTGGGATCGCTTTCATGAAACCCATCCCGAATACTTCGCGTTGCAGGCGAACGGCACCCGTGGCTACCCAGAAGGACGGACGTCCAAGATCTGCAAGTCCAGTCCAGCCGTCTGGGAGCAATGGCTCCGCGACGTCGAGGAATCGTTGCAGCGCGATCCCAACCAGAAGGTCTTCGGCGCGAATGCCAACGACGGATGGACGTACGGCTACTGCACCTGCGAAAACTGCCGAGCCTGGGATAATCCGGAGAGGCTGACGTTTGAATACCTCAGGCAGGGTAGCATGCGGGAATGCGTGGCCATGACCGACCGGCAGATCACCTTTGCCAACACCCTAGCGAGCAAACTGCGCGAACGCTTTCCCGACCGAGATGATCTGCTGGTCTGCGCCATAGCCTACGGAGCGTCGAAACCCCCACCGGTGAAAGCGGCACCCGACGACAACGTACTCGTCGCGGGCGTGTGGAGCTTTCACAACCAACCCAGCGATGAGGACCGTGAATGGTTCATCCAGTGGAGCAAGATCGCGCCGCGACTCATCTGGCGTCCGAACCTGTCGTCCGCTGCGGGCTGGAAGGCCGGGCTTCCCAACGTGGCACCCAGTCGCGTTATCGAGGACTTGCGCTTTGTTGCCGAGCACAACGTGATTGGAGTAGCCATGGACTGGATTTTCGGAGCCTGGGCGGCTCAGGGTCCGCATTACTACCTGCTAGCTCAGATGACCTGGAATCCATACGCCGACGGCGAAGCGATTCTGACCGACTATTACCAGCGAGCTTTCGGTCCGGCTGCGAAGACGATGACCAGCTACTGGGAGGCGATTGAACGCGCCGCGACGCAAATAGGGTTTGAGGGCAAGAGCGAACGGGAGGTGTGGAATGCAGACTTTCTGAAAGATGCGTATGCCCTGCTTGACCAAGCGGCACAAGAGGCCGATGCCGGATCTGGGGTCTATGCCAAGCGTGTTGCTTTCGTGCGAGCCGGTTTGGACTACCTGCGCGTGATGCGAGAGATGGAACCCCGTATCGACCGGGTCATCGAGACGAAAGGCGAGGACGCCGAGCTAAAGCGTGCCGCGCAAGCCCAATGGGATGCGGCCTGGGCGGAGATCAAACAAATCATGCAAGCGCAGCCTTTCGCGATCCAGGGAAGTTATGTCCAGCCAGGCAATCGCTACTTGAAACAATATAACCCTGAGCATCTCTACCCGGAAGCTGTAGGTGACGGACTTGAGTAAGCCCCCCTCTACGTTGACCTTCTCAGGCGAATCAATGTCCCAGACCGAAAAAAGAGCGTAACCATGACGAAAACAAGCAACCGCAAGACGTTTATTCAAGCCGGAGAAACCCATGTCGATGAATGAAACACTGTCGGGGCAGAAGATTCACGTTTCTTCCAACTGGACTGCGTACGCTCCGCTGGAACCAGAAGACGATTTGTTGTCCACTTCGCAGATGCACATCGCTGCGGATGTCATCTCCATTGGCCCGCGCACGGTCAAGGCGAGCTGCGTTCAGGCCGTCTTGGGACAACATGATTTCCAACCCATGTTCGGCTCACGCTATGGCGCACAAACTTTTAACAAAGTGGTTTACGTGTTCGTGCCCGTGCATGCCGATACAGCGTGTCGGGGCGAGCTTGGCTTGGGTGGTGACTATCAACTCCAGGCCTGGCTCAATGGCAAACTGGTGTTGGAAAACAGTGAAGCCAAAAGTTGGCCGCCGACGTTTGATGAATACAGGATCGCCGTTGATCTGAACGCCGGGCAGAACATGCTTGTCGTTCGCCTCACGGGTGGCAAGGGCAGTGCCTTGCTGGCGGTGGGCGGCCCAGGTGATCTTGCACCAGCGAGTTTTCATTCCATTCTCACCGATCCATTCTTCACCGACGCAAGATGGCAAAGCGATCAGCCTCGCGCCATGGTTCGTGACAAATCTGCATACGCCATCGCCAATAAGCTGGAAATGTTCATCGATGATTTTCTGATTGACGACATGGCCGGTGCGGTGGAACGCCGCCTTGCGCACCCGGTGCGCCAGGAGCAGGTTTTTATCGCCGACGAGCCTTGGGAAGAAAGCGGCGCCAATTATTTCTCCATCGTGCAGGTCAAGGGAAACGACAAAACCCAAAGCAGCATCAACCTCTACTACAGCGCCAGACCCAAAGAAGACCCAACGCTCACAGGCCAAGATCAGGACGAATCACGTCGCCAGTTCACCTGCATCTTGCAGAGCACCGATGGCGTGAACTTCACCAGGCCCAACCTTGGCATGGTTAATTTTGATGGCTCCAAAGCCAACAACATCCTCATGCGTGGCACGCCGTGTCACAACTTCTCGCCATTCGTGGATGCCAATCCAAACACAAAGCCTGACGAAAAATTCAAAGCCATCGCCTACCACACAAAAGGCAAAGGCCTGGGTGCGTTCGTTTCACACGACGGCCTGAACTGGCGCCCCATGTGTGAACAGCGAGTTATTACGCAAGGTAATTTCGATTCGCACAACCTCGCCTACTGGGACGCCAACATCGACAGGTACGTCTGCTACTACCGCGACAACACTGGCGGTCTGCGTCGCATCGTGCGTGCAACTTCCGACGATTTCATCCAATGGTCCCAAGGCCTTGAACTGACTTACACTGACAAACAGGCTGTGCAGATGTACACCAACGGCATCTTCAATGATCCCGACGCGCCGCATCTTTACGTCGGCCTCGCCAACCGCTTCGTCCCCGAACGCACCAAAGTGGCAACGCATTCAGAATGGGGCCTCAATGACACCGTGCTTCTTTCGTCAAGAGATGGCCAACATTTCGACCGATGGGAAGAAGGCTTCATTCGTCCCGACCACCACTGGCAGAACTGGACCGATCGCAACCTCTACGCCGCCTGGGGCATTGTCGTCACGTCGGAGCACGAACACTCAATCTACTGGACCGAGCACAACCGTCACCCTGGCATGTGCCTGATGCGCGGCGTCATCCGCAAGCAAGGCTACGCATCACTGCATGCACCCGGCAACGCCATTGGCGAAGTGCTCACACGACCACTCGTTTTCACTGGCAGCGAGTTGCTGCTCAATTACGCCACGTCCGCCGTAGGCAGCGTGCGCGTGGGCCTGTGTGACGAAGCTGGCCGCGAGCTGGCAGATCACGCCATGCAGGACTCTGCCGTGATGTATGGCAATGAGTTCAAACAATGCGTCACATGGCGTGGGCAAAGCAACATCTCAGAATTCGCTTGCAGGCCGGTACGCTTGCGTCTACGACTGCAAGACGCCGACGTATTCGCGCTACGCTTTGCGTAAGTCTTTCCGGCGTAAATCAACATCAAAGGAGTCACCATGAGAAAGCCATTGTCATTGAGTACCATTCCGAAAACTCTCATCTTCGTCTTGCTGGGCCTGCTGGCCATGGGAGTTGCGCCCCGGGCGTTGGGCGTAGCGTTCATCGTCGAGGATGGCAAGCCGAAGGCGTCGATCGTCATCGCCGAAACACCCACCCGCATGCAGAAACTAGCTGCAGAAGAGTTGAAAAAATATGTCAAGAAGATCACTGGGGCGGAACTGCCGATCGGCACCGCTCCCGTCGGCGCTCTGCCGATGACGATCTACGTGGGCGAGAGCGACTTTACCCGAAAACTCGGATTGAGGACCGACGACCTTAAATACGGTGCGTACCGGATTCAATCCGGCGACCGCTACCTGGCATTGGTCGGTAATGATGCCAACTACTTCATGGACAAGCCGGGGGATGGCGGCGAGGTTTTCGCTGCAAACAGAAAAGACCGGGAACGCGCAGCAGAGGCGTGGGAAAAGAAGCACGGGGAGATGTGGGAACATCCATTCGGATCTATTGGCAGCTACAACCCAGCTCTGGGGATCTGGAACACGGACGAGCACGGCTCCTTGAACGCGGTCAACGATTTCCTGCGCTCGCTTGGCGTCCGCTGGTATATGCCCGGGGACTTCGGTGAGGTCTGTCCGAAGTTGGCATCCATTCCTGTTCCGAAAATCGATGAGGTTATCCACCCAGAATGGAAGCAACGGGAAATTCACTTTCACAGTGCCAAACCATGGCAAATCGGTGCAGACGAGATGTTATGGCAGTTGCGTCTGGGCTTGGCTCCTCTCAAAGAGAAGCTGTTTGTACATGGCACGGCCACTTTGCTTCGGCCGGAATGGGTCAAGCAGAACAAGCCGGAATTTTACGCGCTCTACGGCGGCGAACGAGCGACCGCAGGACAGGGCAAGCCCTGCTACTCCTCCATGGGACTTCTGGAATCGTCCCTCGGATTTTCCCGGCTTCTGTTCGACGAATATGGAGCACAGATCTTTGATCTCATGCCGACCGATGCCTACACGGCATTCTGCCAGTGTGATCTCTGCAAGGGCAAGGACACCCCCGAGCGTGGTTTTCAGGGCATGATGTCCGACTACGTCTGGAGTTTCATGAACCGGGCGACGGCGGAAAGCGCCAAGACTCATCCCGACAAGGAGTTCATGAATTACGCCTACAACACTTATCTGCTGCCGCCGGACGAGATAAAGCGATTCCACCCCAATCTGCGCGTGGGCATTTGCGGCGGACGCAAAGCGTTTGCCGATCCGAAGAAAAAGAAAAGTTCCCGCGAAATCCGCGAGGGATTCCTGGAGAAAATTCCGTCGGGAAAAATCAGTCTTTGGGAATATTACAACGTCGGCCCAGCCTGCTATTTTCCCCGGATCATCGCCGAGGATTTGAAGTATCTGAAAGGCAGGATCGACGGAGAAATGATCGAGTTCACCCGTGGTAAACGCATCTCCGACACAGATCTGGAGCCGGACAGTAAACTGGCGGCCAGTCATCTGAATTTATGGTTGACGACGCGTCTCTGGTGGAATCCAGACGCCGAGCAGTTGTGGTGGAACAAAGGACGGAGTGTGGATGCGTTGCTTAAGGAATATTACACGAATTTCTATGGCCCAGCCGCGGCGGAGATGAAGATCTTCATCGAGTATTGCGAGGGGAACTGGCCGGCTATGGGGGTTAAATCCGAACCGATTGACCAGGCCTTTGAGCTCATTGCGAAAGCCCGGAAGGCTGCCGGCGAGGACACGCTTTTCGCCCGTCGTGTCCAATTGGTCGTGGATTCTCTGGAGCCGCTGAAACTGATCCGGGAACAGTTAAATTTCGATCGCGGGCAGAATTCCCACGCCACCTTCGCCGAACGGAATCGGGGCGACGTGAAAATTGACGGGCTGCTGGACGATAAATTCTGGCAGGGTTTGCCTGTCTATGAATTCCGGGACGTGAAAACCGGCGAAGCCTTGACGAATCCCGCCACCTTCCAGGTGGCCTGGGCGGGAGAAAGTCTCTATTTCGCCATCCGCTGCGAGGAAGAGCGTATGGACAGTCTGGTGACGCCGGCGACCAGGCACGGGGACAATGCGATTTATGAAGGCGACTCGATCGAGCTTTTGCTCGAGACGCCCACCCATGCCTATTACCAGATTTCGATCGATCCTAAGGGGCATGTCAACGATCTCGACCGTCCGGGCGCCGGCATGATCGGCAAGGCAGGCCACGTGGATAACAACACCGTCTGGGATGCCAATATGGAAGTGGCCGCCGTGAAAGGGAAGGATTTCTGGAGCGTGGAAATGCGTGTCCCGGCGATGGGTGAAAGTCAGGAAGAGATTCTGCCGGACATTGGCGTGGCGGGCGACAAACCCTCGCGGGAGAAACCTTGGTATTTCAATGTCTGTCGCATACGCCGGGCCGGAGGGTCTTCCCAACTCTCCGCCTTCACTCCCACGGGTGAGGCGGGATTTCATTACCGAGGCAAATTCGCCCGGCTGATTCCGGAGTGACAACTGTCAACGGCGTTGTCGTCATGAACGGTGAACGATGCCACCTCGGCGACCTGATCCCTGCGCTTCGAGTTGTGCGATGTCGGTGGTAGCGTCATTGAAAAGTTTGCGATCGTATACAGTAACGTTTTATTAAGGAGTTGAAGATGAACAGAATGAGCATGAAATTTTTTGCTTTGTTATTGGTTCTTTGTTTTACCGGTAAAGTTGAGGCTGATGAATTATTGCTGGGGGCAGCCGGCAGATCAGGCTACCAGATAATCATTCCAGAAAAGTATCCTGCTGAAAATCTGGCGGCATCTGTTCAAGCAGCAGCAGAGCTTATGAAAGAATCCTTTGCCGAACAGGGGATTGCGCTTGAACTTTATCCAGAATCTAAGGCCGATGCAAAAAAGCCCGGTATCTATCTCGGCAAGACAGACTTTGCTATTAAAAACGGAATCGATTTTGACAAGATGGAGGGGTGGACTTATACCTTCAAGGCAGTAGGGATGAACCTGATTGTTGCCGGAAATGATCAGCCGGATCCTATGCCGATTGAAATGAGAAGCAAAAGAGTAGCGCTTCAAGGAGGCGTCCCTTTAGTGGGAACCCTAAAAGCAACGACGGAATTTGTCTATAAATATTTAGGGGTAAGATTTTTATATCCAGGGCAGATTGAATATATGCAAACCCCGATTATTTACGTGCCAAGCGACTTGGATGTAACCAAGCGCCCCTTTGCACGTGAAGTTGAGGTTTTAAAATCACGTGATATTTATTTTATTGCAAATGGTTTTGAACCCATGCCTACGGCTCTTTCGCATGGTGGACACTATCATCAAACAGCAATTACCCAGGAAGAATATGGAAAGACTCATCCTGAGTATTTTGTTTATGGAGGAGGCATACGTAATCCTAGTCGTGGCCATCTCTGTTTTTCCAACCCGGAGGTGCGGGAATTGATTTACAAGAAACTTCTTGAAGATTGCGATAAGGGTTATGATATTATTGAACTCGGTCAGATTGATGGGTTTGTTGCTTGTCAGTGTGAAAAATGTCATGATTTATACGGCATCAAGCCTACAGGTCCAATCAACTGGAAAACTTCACGTGTGAGCGGACCCTTTGGCGAAAAGCTCTGGATCATGCATCGAGACATGGCGCTACGCCTTAAGAAAGATCGACCGAGTAAAAAAGTAATGGTCTCCGCTTATTCCGTTTCTAAAAATCCGCCAACGACGATCAAGGAATTTCCTGATAATATGATGGTGGAGCTGATGAATCCTGTTGACAGACTTAAGGAGTGGCCGGGTGGTGTTAACGTGCCTGCCGGCTATGCTGGATACTTGTATGTATGGTCTGCGAACAACGGTTATGTTCCAATCCGTTCAGCAGCCTATATGAAAGAGCTTGTCGATACCCTGGTAACAAATGATATAAGGATAATACAGAATAACGGCAAGTCTTATAAATGGGGCATCGAAGGGATTAATATCTACGCCTATCACAGAATGTTGAATGACCCTTATAGTAAGACAATTGATGAATTGAATGACGAATATATCGAAGCAGCCTATAAGGAAGCATCTGTTCCGATGAAGGTGTTTTATCGTAAGCTTCACCAGCGGCTTAACTTCATGCCGGAAGCAAGCGTTTACGCATCGCAAAACGGTAATCAACTCTTGAAGTATGCAGCTCTTTATTCCGCTGACCTGATGAATGAGCTTGAGTCGAAGTTGGTCGAAGCTGAAAAAATGGTGACATCAGAAAATGCTGCGATACGGCTGGAGACAACCCGGTATGAATTTGATTATCTCAAGCATGTCGTCGATACCATGTATGTGTATCAGGTTTTCCTGCGACATAAAAACGAACAGACGCTTGATGCGGTTCTTTCAGAAGTCAAGGCGCGTAACGATCATATTAATCAATATTCAAAAAGAGACCGCCCCGCATTTCCATTTATCTCTGCAGAATCGTTGATCACCAATCATGGGGGCCTTGATATTGAACCCTATAATTGGAATCTCGCTACCATCAACAAGGATGAGATCCTCAACACCAAAACAGAAAACAAGCGTCTTGTCGTTAAAAGAGCGTCAAAAGCCTTGAGCCTTGATTCTGCCGAGTGGAAAGACGTGTCTGTCAATGAGCTGGGAAAAGAACGTGGCGCCAAGGAGAATTTGGTTGAAAAAACGACGTTTCAGGTTCTGTATGATAATAAAAATCTGTATGTCAGGTTTGAGGCGGGACTTCCGGCAAAACTCATGGACACCTACAGCGTTCGAGGCAGAGATCAGGAAATATGGCTGCAGGAATGCATGATTATCAATCTGGCGACAGCTGGTGATAAGAGTCGATATTATTATCTTAACTTCGAGCCGGTTGCCAATTCTTATACCGATGCAAATCACGGCTTTATTACAGATGTTCTTCATCCAAAATTCGGCTGGAATGATAACACCTGGGATGGTGATTGGACCTATGAAAACAAGCTTGATCAAGAGACGAACAAGTGGATTGCCTTTGTCACGCTTCCTTATGCAACATTCAATTCACCGGTGCCAAAGAAAGGCGATATGTGGTATGCCAATTTCGGACGGATACATTTTAAAGACGACACAGGCGGCACGTCGCAGCCAGGTCGTGAAAAATCAGTCTGGGTAGAAAAAAACAACGTTTCAAAAAATCCAGGCGAAGGCTTTTTCGGTGAAATGGTTTTTGAATAAAAAGAATAGGCTAAAGGAAATAAAGATGACGAAGAAAACAGAACGAAAAGTTTTTGTCAAAAACGGTGAACCTGTCGGCGTTATCGCAGACCTTGGCAATCGATGTCGTCAGGAAGGTGATGCACTTGTTGTGCTCCCGGATGAGCGTTGGGGAAACCCGCTGTTCGCTGATGCTTCACTTGAAGAAAGTGATTTTCATATTCACGCGAGGATAACGCTTGACCGCATAGCGGGTACCGGAGTCTCGCTGCTTATGGGCGGTCACTATCATTACAATTGGTCCCGGTCGCAGGGTAATTACACCTTCCGCATCTGCTTCGATCAGGACATAACACCTTCTCGTCAGAATAAGGTTGATAAAGACACGTACATTGTCTATGGCGGCACCAACCCGAGAAAGTATTGGCATTCAGATGAAACGATGTCAGAAAAGCAGGTTTTTGGTCCGTGTCGGGACTATATCCAGGCTGGAAAACCGTTTGATGTTGATGTGATCCGGAAGGGAAATGAGTTGACGCTTGAGATAAACAACCAGAAAGTATTTTGCATTCCCTTCGAGGAGAAAATTTCAGCGTTGGCCGGACGCAATGGGAGTAACGGTTACAGCATGTCGGTTAAGCTCGGAGATATCATCACGGCTGGAAGCAGTGGTGATACAGGTTGGCCTATCGGTGTTGGATTTCTACCGGATTATGGCACCCTCAAGATTCATGACTTTTACGCAGAGGGATGCTTTACCAGTCCGGTCTTTCCGACTCGCGATGTCTGGCAAATGAATTCGGGAGGATATGGGCTCTATCGTATCCCATCCATCTGCCGAACACGCGATGGGCGCTTACTGGCTTTTACCGAGGCACGGCGTTCCTATCTTACACGGGGTTGGGAATTCCACGTTAATACAGGCCGCGAAATACTGTCGGCTGATCTTCATTGCGCAATGAAAAGTTCTGACGATAATGGCAAGACCTGGTCGGCGCAGACGATAATTCCTCAACTCGAACGAGGATCGACGTTTGAGGCGCGTGACCCTTCCCCGTTGCCAGACCTGGAAACAGGAGAAATTTTTCTGTTTGTCAGAGGAGGCCCCTGTGTTGTGTCTTCAAAGGATGAGGGGCAGACCTGGTCGGAACCACGCGTGCTTTCCGACGCACTGCCGGGAGGCTGGAAAGATCTTTCCTCTGGAACAGGCAACAGTGCGCTCCAGTTACGCAGAGGGAAGTTCAAAGGTCGCCTGATAGCCTCGCTTTCCGGAAGTGATGTTGTATGCGTGATTTATTCCGACGACCATGGAAGGACTTGGCTCCCCGGCGCATTTCACGTCTCACATAAAATTAGCGAACCCTCCGTTGTCGAACTTTCGGACGGACAGTTGATTGTGAGTCCCCGCCACCGGGATAAAGAGTTAGGACGTCTATTCCTGATAAGTGAGGATGGAGGTAAAACTTTTTCTGAAAAACGCTATGAACCTGCCATTCCGATGTCAGGACAAGGGGAAATCGTCGCCTCAGAACCGCTTGAAATAGCCGGCAAAGGAACCGTTCGGCCTATCGTCTGTTGCGGTGCTGCCGGAGACAAAACCATGCTGACGATCATGGTCAGCCTGGATGACTGTAAAACATGGCCAATCTCCAAGGTGATCGATGAAGGTCATGCTGCCAACCTTGCTCTGGTTGCCTTGCCTGATGGAAAGATCGGCGTCCTTTACGAAGCTGAAAAATATCACAGACTCAGTTTCCAGCGTGTTGATTTAGCTCAGGTGATTCATGAGGCAAATTTAGATTAAAAACTTCCAATGTCCACTGTAAAAAATCACCCATCCGATCCTTTAATTCCCATCAGGGTCTTCCTCTCCGGACAATCCAACGCCCTTGGCCGTGGCGAAGAAGGTCCCGACTGGTCGTCTCTCAGCAGCACGATCCGTGTATGGAACAATATCAATCCACTGGGCGGTGTCGGAACCGCCTTTGTTTCACCCGAAGCCGCTCGTTCCGGTGGTACTTTCCAACACACGGACCCAACCCACTACACAAACAACTTCGGCGTCTGGTTCTGCGAACGGCTCGCACGCTTTCTCAGCCGGGCCGTCGACATGACCATCGTCGCGCGGGGTGCCAGCAGAATCGAGCTTTGGGATCCGGGCGAGCCATCCTACCCGATGCTGCAGGACTGCACGACTGTATGGAAAGCAACAGGGCAGGCCCCAGCCCATGTCTTTCTCTGGCATCAGGGGGAGGGAAATGTCACCACCCCTTCACACGCCGACTATCGCACCCTCTTTCTCGACCTTGTCGCCAACCTCAAGCGTGGCGGGGTGATCGATGACAACACGCTGATCATCCTCGGTGCTTTATCCGAAGAAAAAGACAACAGGCGCGAGTTCAATCACTCCGCACTGCAGGCTCTCGCCGATCAGCATGACGGCATCGCCTACGCCCCCAGCCAAGGACTGAAGACCTATGATTGCACGCACTTCATCGGCGAAGCACTCTACACCTTTGGGGCAGAGCACTATTTCGAAGCGTTTAGACAATCAAAACACAACCTGTCGGGTGGTGGATCACTGGAGTAGATTTCATCCCCGAACAACACCGGACAACAAAAAACGAAACGCACGAAATCACTGTGAACGAAATCATCGAAACCAAAGCAATCTGCAAAGAGAAATACCGCTATATCGGCTGGCCGACCATCGCTTGCGTGTACAAAGGATCGTCAATGCCTCAAATCTTTAAAATCCAATCCAAATCGTTCCTTGCGCTTGTGTTGTCGTTGGTTTTATTAAAACCCGCTATGACTCGCGCCGCCGACGCAGCGGCGAATCTGCTGCTGGTTGAAATGAACTTGTGTTGCTCTAATCTCTCTGTTTTGAATCCCCTCTTTCAAGCAATCCGAGCCCTCCGAGCACCTTAACGGCACCGTTTATTATATCCTTTATGTCTTTCTCCGTATAAACTGGAAGGATTGCAATACCCGCCATCTTGCCTTCAACTTCTTTTGCCTTAAAAAAATCTTTTTCGCGAAATGCCCTTCTCCTTTTCAGAGAAGCTACAACCGATTCAAATTTTGTAAGTGTGCCACAACCAGAGGTTGCACCATAGATAAGCCCTTCCGCTTCGTAAGCCTTCCTGAACATATTTTTCCGTTCCTCGGTTCCCAGATCTATCTCGATGACGATTCCAATGTCGTCTCGGGGCTTCACATCTCTCAGCTTTATTGTTGGAAACTTCTCCTTCAGTGTTGCTCTGATCCTGTCGGAATATGTTTTTACCGTGATCAATATTTTGGGCAATCTTCTAAGTTGCGCCAAGGCCACAGCTCCGGTGAGTTCGTTCATTCTGAACTGGCATCCTGGAAATGGCTCCGAGATGATGCCTTTTTGCAGTTTATTTTGGAAATGCGGGCGAATACTTCCAAGATCATGATAGCGAACTGCTCTTTCGTAAATCTCCTGGTCATTGGTAGCAAGGACACCGCCTTCCCCTGCTGTTATTATTTTGTTCGCCTGAAGGCTGAATATTGCCAAATCACCCCAATTCCCCAATTTCTTATTTTTGTAACTGCCGCCGATCGCCTGAGCGACATCTTCTATGACTTTTATGTTGTGCCTGTGGGCAAGTTTGACTATCTCATCAATCCGGCTTCCAGCACCCTGATAATGAATGATTATTACAGCCTTAGTCTTTTTTGTAATTTTGCGCTCAAAATCTTCCGGATTCAAATTCATGCTGTCATCTACATCGGCAAGAACCGGTCTTGCTCCAAAAAGATCAACTGCATGATAGTCACTCATCCAGCCAAAAGAAGGAATTATAACCTCGTCCCCTCTTCCTATTTTCAACGCCTTCATTGCGCAGAAAAGCGATCCCGAACCGCTGGATGTGGCGAGAACATATTTTGCTCCTATGAGGTTTTTAAATTCCTCTTCGAACGTTTCAACCATGTGAAGACAGTTTCCAAGATTATGCCTGAAAAGACATTGGGTATCGATAACTTTACAGACTAACTCCTTTTCCTCCTTCCCTATCAGATTTGCGCCAATGCAATGTCTTGCTAACGGTTTTGTCCTTATAGGTTTTCCACCGTGAATCGCGAGTTTAATATCTTTACGGTTATTCACTATCGTGTGTCCTTCTCTTGAATTTGTATCTTTAAAGTTTTGCAACCGTTTACTTCGTTTAACACCTCAAGAATCCAGCCACTTTATGCAAATTCTTGAGTGGGTTTTGCTAACTCAATTCCAGTTAGAAAGTACCCTAGCCTTATCTATAAAAAAAAGCAAGCGCTAACAAAATTCTGGACGTGGGTTTTCAGGACTGATCTTTATGTGCTGTTAACGATCGACCAACAACATCACAGAACAAGAGGTGCGTTTCGTGGTGATTGATTGATCGTCGCCTGCTTGCATGCCTACCTGAGCGCGTACGAGTAGAGGCGGCGACGTGCGATGCGTGTGCCGACTGCGGCTGTCTGGGACTGCCGATTCCCACCTTGTTCCTCTCTCAACTCACAACTCACAACTCACAACTCCGTAATTTTTCTCGCGTTGCACGACGGGGGAAAATACGCTATTATCCTTTCATACCTAATAAAAGGGAATCACCATGAAAACAAAGAAATTGAGCTTTCAGTTCGGTGCGGCAAGTTTAGCACTTGCGGTGACAATACTATGTGGCACAGCACTGCGGGGCGAACCCGCCGTAGCCGAGTTTTTCCGCGAGAACAGCTATATTGCCCTCGGTGCGCCGGCATCGTTGGTACTCGGTACTAACCAACCCTTCACCGTGGAAGGCTGGATGTACTTGCGTTCGGTTGAATTGAACAACATGCTGCTGAGCAAGAATGCGGCAAAGGATGGGACGACAGATACGTTTTACATGGGATTTTATGAGCTTAGGGATTACAACCGTCGTCTGGCCATCCATTCGTCCTCCGCAGGAACGGTTGAAAAAGTGGACATGTCCTATACGCCCTATCGTTGGTATCACACCGCGTTCAGCTTCAATGGAACGGACGTCTCCCTCTATCTGGACGGCGTTCTGCAAATCACCAAGGCATTCTCCTATAATGATGTTCCAACGCATAAACTCTACATCGGCGGATACAATTCAATCGACCTTGACGGGTACAAGAGTGATGTGCGGATGTGGAACGTTGCCCGCTCCCAGACGCAGATTCGGGACAACATGTACCGCCGACTTGTCGGCAACGAAAGCGGTCTGATCGGGTACTGGCCGATGGATGACGGAACGGGCGACACGGCCGGGGATCTTACGCCAAACGCTAACGCCGGCGACCTTGTCAATGCAGGGTGGGCTCTGCGCCCGGATCTACCAATTTCAGAAGCCAACGATCCCTTTGTCGCGTGGTCTCCGTTCACCGTGGCAGACCGGGCGACCGGCAGCATCAATTTCACCGGCTCCAACGAAGTCAACGTCGTGGACTTCCCGATCCCCTCCGGGTACGACCGCTACCAGATTACCGAGAGCGGTGACATCGGTTCCCTAGGTGCTTGGACGTCTACAGTTCCTTCCGTCGTGTCTTTCACGCGTCCGACAGCGGACACGAATGTGTTGCTTTACGCCTGGTTTACCAACTCAACTGGATCTGTCACGTTGCGCCGTTCGGGCACGATGATGCGCTACACCACGGCCCTTCCCGTGCCGTCCGCACGTGTCTCGCTGACTCGTGAAACAGCCGGCTTTACGGTGCGAGTCGCCGGGAGGGAACTCGATGACGGATCGACCGGCGGAACGACGACCAGCGGCGAATCGATCCCCATCTACGCATACGAGGCCGTTCTGGAGTCCGGTCCGTGGGGCGATTTCACACCCACAGCACCCTACGTCACGCTAACCAACCAACCGGGGTCCTACACGCTCAAGCTGCGCGTCATCAATGCCGCAGGAAATGTCGCCAACGCAAACTGCGCCGTGACCATCACCACGGCGGTTAGTCCACCTACTGACGGGCAACGTTATGTGGCGGCCGGTAATTTATTTGCGACATCCCCCTACGCCACATGGACGACGGCCGCTGCATCGATCCAGGTCGCGGTTACTGCATCCGCCGACACCGATACCATCCGAGTCGCGCCCGGCGTTTACACCGCGACCGTGACTCCAGTGGTGTCCATCACCGGCAACCGTACACTAAAGGGATGGGGTGCGCTGGAAACGGTGATCGTCGATGGCGAAACGGTGCGACAGGGGATGAAGCTTACAAAATCTCCGACGGTTGACGGATTTACGATTACGCGCGGGTTCAGCCCCGGCTGGGGCGGCGGAGTTAATTTTGATGTCACGGAAGGTTCAGGTACTCTGCGGAACAGTTTAATAGAGAACTCTTATTCTCACGGGAACATCAATCAAGGCGGCGGCGGAATTCATGCGGTCGGCACAGCCGGCAGCGCGGCCTATACGGCGATTGTGGAAAACGTAACGATTCGCAACTGCACAGCCGGACGCAGTAACAGCAAGGATGGCGGTGGTGCCGTGCTTTTGCGCGCTTGCCCCGCGCGGATTGAAAATTGTACGATTGTGAGTAACCGGGTACAAGGAACTATGGCCAGTGGCGGCGCGATCGACATCCAGGATGGAGCAGGTGGGTACACGGTCATTCGAAACACGCTGATCGCCGACAACACAGCGCTACAATTAGGTGGCGGCATACGGATACGCAGTCCCACGCTCATTGAAAACTGTACTCTCCGGGGCAACGTCGGGGGCGGAGCCTGGATTGTAAGTACGACGAACGTGATGATCCGGAATTCACTGTTTTACGACAACTATGCACGTGGCTACGGCGGCGCGGTGGCCTTCTACAATCCTGGTGCCGGCGGTGTGCTCGAAAACTGCACGATTGTCAGCAACAGGAGCGATATAAACACATCGGGCGGCGTCCATTTCTACAAGACCGACCTGAACCCCGGGGCTATCCGGAATTGCATCGTTTACGAGAACTACAGGGGGACTACGCTCAAAAACATCGTCAATTATTACTCCCATATGGAAGTTTCGTATACCTGCAACGACCCGGTTTGGCCGACCGGCACGGGAAATACGGCTGCGCTGCCCCAATTTGTGGATTTCGCAGGCAGGGATTTCCGGCTGCAACGTACCTCGCCCTGCCGCGATGCGGGGGTGAATCAGGATTGGATGCTTGGCGTGACGGACTTGGATGGCAAACCGCGTCTGGATCGCATGACCGGCATTGTGGATATGGGTTGCTATGAGTTTGTCGCGGCTGGCACGATCTTGACGATTCGCTGAGATTACGAAGGTTTTAGACAGGATTACAAGATTAATCAGGGGTTAGCTGAACTTCGATTTTCAGCATCCCGAGGAAATCCTGATTGCACCCAAAGAACAGGTAACTTACCTTTTTCTTTACGATAATTCTTCAATAGGGAATTGAAATGATTGCGAAAGACAGTCGAAAGATTTTTGTTCAGTCTGGAGTACCGGTCGGAATGCTCGGCGGCAGCGACCGCTGCCGCCGCGAAGGCGATGCGCTGGTTCTACTCCCGGACGAGCGTTGGGGCAACCCGCAGTTCGGTAATGCCTGTCTGGAGGAATACGATTTTCACATTCACGCACGCATGACGCTCGATCATCTGGTCGGCTCCGGTGCTTCGGTGCTGCTGGGCGGTCACTATCATTACTCGCACTCCCGACCGGAAGGCAACTGCACCTTCAGGATCTGTCTCGATGAAGACATCGCGCCAGCCCGCAAGTCGCTCGACAAGCCGATGCATATCCTTTATGGCATGGCGAATCCGCTCAAAAGACACTGGAACCTTAGCGAGAACCTGCCCGCGAAACAGGTCGTCGGCAAGAGCCGCGATTTCTTCACTCCCGGCGTACCGTTCGTGATCGATCTTTTCCGGCGCGGCGAGGACTTGACGTGCGTGATCGACGGACGGGACGTTTTTTGCGTCTCGCTACGTGATGATGCGAGCGGAATCTCCCCCGACCGTTCGGGCGACACCGGGTGGCCGGTCAGCGTCGGGTTTATGCCAGGTCATGCGCCGCTACGGATTCATGATTTTTGGGCCGAAGGTCGCTCTCCCACCCCGTTTTTTCCAACCACGGATCCTTGGCTTTTCAATTCCGGGGGCTATTCCCACTACCGGATCCCTTCGCTCTGCCAAATTCCCGGCGGGCGGCTTCTCGCCTTCACGGAAGCACGCCGTGCGCGCCTGTCACGCGCCTGGGAATGGGACTATGCGCTGGTCAAAGACGAGGTTCATTGTGTGATGAAAAGCTCCGATGACGGGGGACGGACCTGGTCGGAACAGACGAGCCTATTTGACCGAGGCACGACCTACGAGGCGCGTGATCCCTCCGCGTTACTGGATCGCGAGACCGGGGAACTTTTCCTGTTCACGCGTGGTGGACCGTGGGTCATTTCGTCACGGGACCAAGGCCGGACTTGGTCGGCACCGCGATCACTGGCTTCAGCGGCTCCCGGCGGTTTTAAAAACTTAACTCCAGGCACGGCCAACAGCGCGATCCAATTGCGGCATGGACCTTTTCCCGGGCGGCTCATTGCCGCACTCTACGGGGAAAACATGATCAGCGTGATCATTTCCGATGATCACGGTCGGACTTGGCAACCCGGCGCAATGAGCGTCATCGCCAATGCCTCCGAACCGACGGTGATGGAGCTGGCGGATGGCCGGGTGATTGTGAGTCCGCGCATGATGGATGGGAACACGTACGGGCGCTTGTTTTTGATCAGTCACGATGGTGGCTCCAGCTTTGCAGAAACCCGCTATGAGCCGGCAATCCCGATTCCAGGCCAGGGCGAACTCCTCGCCGTTGACTGGCTGGATCAGACCGCAGCGGGGGAAATCCGCCCGCTCGTGTTTTGCGGCACCGCCGCAAATAAGACTCGACTGACCTTGTACGTAAGCCTGAACGACGGCAAGACGTGGCCGATCTCCCAGATCATTGACGATGGGTCTGCTGCCAATCTGGCATTGGTGGCACTGCCCAGCGGAGAGGTCGGTGTATTATACGAACGCGACAAGTACCGGCGTTTGAGTTTCCAGCGTGTAGATCTGGACGCGCTTATTCGTTAGAAGGAAGTTTAAATGATTGCGAAAAACAGGCGAAAAGTTTTTGTTCAGGCCGGAGTGCCAGTTGGGATACTCGGCGGCAGCGACCGCTGCCGCCGCGAAGGTGATGCGTTGATTCTACTCCCTGACGAGCGTTGGGGTAACCCGCTGTTCGGCGATGTGTGTCTGGAGGAATGCGATTTTCACATTCACGCACGCGTGACGCTCGATCAACTGACTGGCTCCGGTGCTTCGGTGCTGCTGGGCGGTCATTATCATTACAACTGGTCTCGTCCAGAAGGCAACTGCACCTTCCGGATCTGTCTCGACGAAGATCGCTATCCGGCACCCAAGAGTCCCGACAAGGTCATGCGAATCGTTCACGGAATGACCGATCCGCACAACACGTGGTCGCCTGCCGATGACGCGTTCGAAAAGCAGATCGCTGGCAACTGCCACGACTTCTTCCGTCCCGGTGAAGCGTTCATGATCGAAATTTTCCGGCGCGGAACAGAACTGATCTTCGAGATCGACGGACGGGAAGTCTTTCGCCACGACTTAAACGATGGACGCCGCATCGCGGTCGGGCGTTGCGGCGATACCGGCTGGCCGATCAACGTCGGCTTTCTACCGGGTCGCGGCACGATGCGCATCCATGAATTCTGGGCCGAGGGGTGTTTCCACGAACCGGCCTTTCCAACCACAGATGCCTGGCAGTTGAATTCCGGAGACTATTCCCTTTACCGGATTCCCTCGCTCTGCATGACCCGCAGCGGGCGTCTTCTGGCCTTCTGCGAGGCGCGCCGCGCTTATCGATCCCGCGGCTGGGAGTGGGACATGACCCGGGGAACTGAAATCCAAGCGAGCGAAATCCATTGCGCGATGAAGCACTCCGATGACGCAGGACGGACCTGGTCGGAGCAGCGCATCCTGCTCGACCGCGGTGCCACCTACGAAGCACGTGATCCCTCCCCTCTGGTGGACCGCGATACTGGAGAAATTTTCCTTTTCACCCGTGGGCCGTGGGTTATATCCTCACGAGACGAGGGGCAAATCTGGTTAGAACCACGCTCTTTGATCGGAGCACTTCCGGGTGGCTGGGACAGCCTGACACCCGGCACGGCGAACTGCGCGGTTCAGTTGCGGTTCGGGCCGTTCCGAGGGCGGCTACTTCTGGCGCTTTACATGAAAAACATCATCGGTCTCATTTACTCGGACGATCACGGACAAACCTGGAACCCGGGTGCGCTGACCGCCTGGTTCTCAGCCAGCGAACCGACGCTGGTCGAGCGTTCGGACGGCCAGATAATCGTGAGCCCGCGTGTGATGGGTGCGCGCGTCCCTGAGCGCTTATTCCTGATCAGTCAGGATGGCGGCGTCAGCTTCGCCAACACCCGCTACGAACCAGCAATCCCGATTCCCGGTCAGGGACAATTGCTTGCTGTCGAGTGGCCAGATCAGACGGTAGCGGAGAAGATCCGACCGCTCGTGTTCTGTGGTGCCGCCGACCACAAGACCCGGCTGACGGTCTACGTGAGCTTGGACGACGGCCAGACCTGGCCAATCTCTAGGGTAATTGACGAAGGGTCGGCCGCCAATCTGGCATTGGTGGCACTGCCCGGCCGAGAGATCGGTGTATTGTACGAGCGCGACAAGTACCGGCGGTTAAGCTTTCAGCGTATGAGTTTAGACGCGATAAGTTGAGAGGGCGTGGACCCGAAAATTAACCCCATCGTTTGTGATCGCACCGTGCTGGAAATTCCAGCAATTCTAATTATGGTCACAACTCATGGATACGGTGCGCTCGGAGATCGCGCCCTACCTCGTGAATACATCATTTTGCACTGTTTTCAGGGTAGGGCGGGCTCTCCGAGCACGCCGCTTCAGAGAAAATTTGCCATAATTAGAATTGCTGTGGAAATTCCATTTTAGTTGTACGTCAAGAAAGAATAAGCTATACTATTTAGATAGTTATGAAGGGGAACAACTTATGCGTAATCTTTTGATAATGCTCCTTGCTTTGGTCTCCGTAGCGCAGGGCGCAGGTCTGGATCGGTATGTTTCTACGAACGGCACACATGATGTAACAGGTGGTTTTACCAACTGGGTTGGCGCGGCCACCAACATTCAGGCTGCCGTCGACAAGGCGGCTGCGGGCGACACGGTTTGGGTCACGAATGGCGTATACCAACTTTCCGCACAGATCTCGATAACCAAGGGTATCGGGTTGCGGGGCTGGAGCGGCAAACCAGATGACACGCTGTTGGTCGGTGGGTATCCGGCCTTGACCAACCGCATCATCTACCTTAATTTCACCAATGCCTTTGTGGAGGGCTTTACCTTGACGAACGGCGCCGCGCAGATTGACGGCGCGATTTCTGCTTCGGTGGGTGGTGGAGCGAGGATCGAGGCCGGCACCCTGCGAGGTTGCACGGTCATCGGCTGCCGGAGTATTCAGGACGCGAGTTGGCGCCAAGGTTGGGGTGGCGGCGTCTATGCCAAGGGAGTTAACAGTCTCGTGACCGATTGCCGGATCGAGAGTAATACAGCTTATTTCCGGGGTGGCGGTGTCTTCCTTGAGACTGGGGCGCAGCTTCGCAACAGTCATGTCGTCTTAAACACGACGCTGAAAGTCCCGGATATCGCGCACGGCGGGGGAGGCGTGATGATCTACGGGCTCGGTGTGGCGGAGAATTGCGTCATCGTTAGCAACAAAGCCCCTCTGACCCGCGGTGGCGGAGTCAGTCTTGTGGATGGTGAGGCCCGTCTGGTCAACAGTCTGGTGTTCGCTAACACCGCGAATGAGGGGGGCGGGGTGTCGTGCCACAACAGTAGTATCACGAAGGGGTTCAACGAGCTTGTGAATTGCACCGTTGTGAGTAATTCGTCCCAGGGCATCTACGTCTCGTACAACTCTGGCAAGGCTCTGTGGTGCGAAAATTCGATCATCTATAACAACACGCCCGGAAGTTTCTCGATCAACTCGTACAATGACGGGCCCGAGATTTATGTTCAGTATACCTGTGCACTGGGTGTTTTAAACTTGTCGGGCAAACGGATCACCCTTGGCGCCGGAAACTTCGATGCCAACCCGATGTTCGTGGATCTGGCGGGCGGTAATGTGCGCTTGAAGCCGGCCTCGCCCTGTCGAGATGCTGGCACAAACCAGCTCTGGATGGTGGGGGCTAAAGATTTGGACGGCAAGCCACGTCTAGATCGCATGATCGGTAAGGTCGACATGGGTTGCTATGAGTTTGTCTCGACTCGCACGCTCTTGACGATTCGCTGAGGCAAAAAGCTTTGGCGCGAACTTTGTCGATTGATAAACACTGGAAGCCATTATCTCAAAAAAGGAAGAAAAACCGATGCCTGAAGTCATAGAAACAAGACCCATTTGCAAGCAACAGGACAAATACATCGGTTGGCCCACCGTCGTGTGTGCGCGAGATGGGACGACTTATGCAGTATTTTCGGGTGATCGCGATGCTCATATCTGTCCGTTCGGAAAAAGTTACATCGTCTCCTCGAAGGACGGGGGCGATTCTTGGAGTGAGCCGCAGGTCGTGAATGACACCCCTATCGACGACCGCGATACCGGACTGTGCGTTCTACCCGATGGTACGCTCGTCATCTCATGGTTTACGTCCTTCTATTACCGAGCATACGAAGTGAATTGGGCGGGGTATAGCCAGCCCAATGATCGGTACAGCGAAAGTATGCTTCCTTGGTCCGAGTGGGAAAATATCTTGAAGCGGATAACCCCAGACGAGCTCGATAAATGGGCACCCTTCATTTCCTGCCCATCTCCCGAAGTCTCCAAGAAGTGGGCGGGTGCGTGGAACGAATACGGGTGTAAAAGTTCGGTTGAATACGATCCAAGATTTCCAGCCGTGACGAGCCGACATGGGTATTGGACCCGCCGCTCAAAAGATGGTGGAAAAACTTGGGATGCCCCGACGCTTTCGCCGGTCAGTGCACCGCATGGACCCAATGTCCTGCGCGACGGGAGATTAATTTACGTCGGCAACGACATTGCCTTGTCCGACAATATCGGTGTCGCTGTTTCGTCCGACAACGGGCTTACTTGGAAAACGTCGGCTGTTTTGAAAGGTCGAGTCGAGAGGAAGGACGGCGTTGGTGTTCGGCTTTGTGAGCCGCATGTGGTAGCTGCGCCGTCAGGAAAATTGATCGGCATGGCGCGCTACGAGGCAGCGGTTCCGGGCCAAGAGCGATTCCTCTGGCAATTCGACAGCGAGGACGGCGGCGTGACGTGGAGCAAGCCGCGGCCAACCACGATCAATGGTTACCCCCCGCATCTTCTGTGCGTGAGTGATGGTCGGTTGCTGGCCAGTTGCCACGTGCGCCACGAGCCCTACGGTCACCGTTTTTGCTTCAGTCGGGACGAAGGCCGAACTTGGGACGTTGATAACGAATTATTCGTCGAGGCGGGTTTGAACACCGATATCGGCTACCCTGCCACGGCGGAAGTGTCCCCGGGGATTTTTCTTTCCGTATATTATCGCAACGACCGTCCCAACGAGAAGCCATGCTTGATGATGACCCGCTGGAAGGGATGAAGCCCATGAAACCGCACTTACTACCGACTCCCCGGCCGCGTCAATGGAAGGCTCAGTGGATCTGGCCTTCGACGGCACCGGCCGATGAATCCAACGTGTACGCCTATTTTCGCAAGACCTTCACCTTGGAGCAACTGCCGGAAACGGCGGCACTGTTCATCAGCGCAGATCGTCTCTATCAGCTGTTTGTCAACGGCGAACGGATTGGCGACGGTCCGCCTCCGTCAACGCCGTGGTATCAGTATTACGATGTATATGATATCAGCCGCTTGCTGCGGCGAGGCGAAAACGCCATCGCCGTAATCGTCTATCATGTCGCGGCGCAACCATACGGCGATGCGGACGGACGCGGGCGCGGTGGCCTGGTGTTGGAAGTGACGGATGCCGGAAACAGCCCTCTGGTGCGAACAGACGGGACCTGGCGGGCGCGGATGGCGGACGCCTGGCAGAAGAATACATACGCATACGGCAATGCCGTGGCACCCCACGTGGAGTGTTTCGACGCCCGACGGGAGCCCGGCGGCTGGCAGACGATCGGATTCGACGACAGCTCCTGGCCTGCGGCCGGTGTGATCGGCTCCAGATGGAGTTCCGGATCCGCGACCCCTCCTGCCGCAGGTCCCTGGACTAAGCTCATGCCACGGGAAATTCCTTTCATGGCTCATGACACGCGTTGGCCCGAACGCGTTGTGTCGATCGAAGAAAACGTCGATTTCAATCAGGGAACAACCAATCTCGCGCCGGGGTTGTCCATGACCGGCCAACCCCCGCGCTATACCCGCTGCGAACGGGTCGAGACGCTGTGCACACAAGCGGGGACTGCCGTTTTTCAGAGTAGCCTTGAGCATCTCGACCGTGATTTCGGTAGCCTGTATGCGCCGGCGATCGTGCTGGATTTCGGGCGGATCGTCACCGCGCGTGTCCAAATCAGCCTCGAAGGGGTGGATGGCGGCATCCTCGACATCGGGTATGCGGAACGCCTGATCGACGGACATTTTAACATCGCCGTCGACGGTGCCGGGATTGCCGATCGGTATATCATGAAAGTCGGCGCGCAGGTCTTCGAGACCTTCACCTGGAAAGCGTTTCGCTTTTTGAAACTGCGCTTCCGGTCTTGTCCGCAGCCAGTCACCGTGCGCAGCTTGCAGGCGATTATCTCAACCTATCCGTATGAGGAGCGAGGGCTGTTCCATTCGAACGACGCGACCTTGAACGGCGTGTTTGAAATCTGCCGCGCGACAATCCGACTTTGTTCGAACGATTTTCTGATGGACACCCCCTGGCGCGAAAAGGGGCAGTGGCTGGGCGACACTGCCCTGGTTACGCTTCCGGCGATTCAGTCCTGTTTCGGGGATACCGCGCTGCCGCGCAAGTTTCTCATGGAGGCCGGGCAGCATCAGTTCCCGACGGGGCTGCTAGCCAACGTCAGTAATTTCAATTCGCTGGCGCGATTCAGGACATGGACTAAGGCGATTCCGGACTATTCGTTGTGGTGGATCGGCAGTTTGCTGGATCAGTTTCTTTATACTGGCGACGAAGCGTTGCTCCATCGCCTTTATCCGCAAGCACTGCGCATCCTGGATACGCATCTGGATTATCTCAATGACCGGATGTTGATCGAAAATATGCCATACTGGGTTTTGCTCGACTGGGCCGATGTGGAGAAACGCGGCATTTGTACCGCCTACAACGCCATTTTCTACCGCGCTCTCGACTGTTTGCATCAACTCGCTCAGTACAAAGGCGATCAATACACCTCCAATCTGACGCGTGAGTTGCGGAATGCGATGAAGGTCACGTTCGATGGCGCGCTGTTTGACGAAAAGCGAGGCTGCTATGCCGATGCAAGCATCGACGGGAAGCTTTCGGACAAGATCAGCGAGCACGGTAATCTGACACCGATCTGGGCCGGTCTTTGCGATAAGAAGCGAGCGCACAAGTTGATTTCCACGGTATTCGAAGATGGCGGAAAGCAGAAACTGGTTTTTACTGAGGCTCAGCCATTTTACATGGCCGTCGTCCTGCCGGCTCTGGCATCGGCGGGGCGCTTTGATCTGGCTCTGGACCTGATCCGCCGTCGATGGGGCAGACGCATGCTCGATATCGGTGCCACCTCCGTTTTCGAATGCTGGCAGGAGAACGGACGTTGGTTGACGGATGCCTTCACCGGTCTCCAGAATTCGCACTCCCATGTCTGGTCGGCCTGTCCCGCGGACTTCCTGATCCGGCACATGCTCGGGCTGAAGATAATAGAGCCCGGCTGCAAGATTATTCAATTGGCTCCGGAATGCACAGATTTCAACTACCAAGTTGTGTTCCCTACACCCCGAGGCGTTATCAATGCCGACTGCCGCGAAGGAAACGTAACGTTGCGTTTCCCCGACTCGATTGCAGTGCGGCGACTTAACGCGCTTGCCGCGAAATTACCATGAACAAAATCATCGAAACCAAAGCAATCTGCAAACAGAACAATCGCTATATAGGCTGGCCGACCATCGCTTGTGCACCGGATGGCACGTTGCATGCCGTCTTTTCCGGCGACCGTGACGAACATATCTGCCCATTCGGAAAAAGTTATCTCATATCCTCCCGGGACGGAGGAAATACGTGGAGCGAACCGCAGCTCGTAAACGACACGCCGACGGACGACCGCGATACGGGGCTGTGCATTCTGGCCGACGGAACCTTGGTCATAAGCTGGTTCACTTCGTATTATTATCGGGTCTATGAAGTAAATTGGAAAGGGTATTGGGAGGGCAAATATGCAGGCATGATCCAGCCATGGTCTGAGTGGGAAAAGGAACTCCAGAAAATCACCCGGAACGACATCGACAAATGGACCCCGTTCATAAAAGGAGCCTCGCCCGCTGACTCGGAAAAATGGGACAACGCTTGGAAGGAGCTGGGATGTGTAAGCGCGGTTCGGTATGACGAGCGGTTCCCGACCTGCACACGGCGGATGGGTTATTGGACTCGGCGTTCGCACGATGGCGGAAAGACTTGGGATGAACCGACCCTTTCGCCGGGCAGCGCTCCGCACGGCCCGAATGTCTTAAATGATGACCAATTGATTTATGTCGGTGCTGATCTATCTTGGTCTGGGAACTTGGAAGTTGCGGTTTCGCCCGACTGTGGGCTGACTTGGACTCGACTGGCCAGTTTGAACGCTCAGCTCAAGCTACCGGGCGGCATCTCGGCCCGACTGTGCGAACCCCATGTTGTCGCCGCGCCTTCGGGCAAACTGGTTGCCCTCGCTCGCTTCGAGGCGGCACTGCCTGGCGAAAAACGCTTCCTGTGGCAGTTCGACAGCGAGGACGGCGGCCACACCTGGACCGAACCGCGCCCCAGCACACTGAATGGGTATCCACCGCATTTGTTGCGAGTTAGCGATGGACGCCTGCTTGCCAGTTTTTCGGTGCGCCACAAACCTCTCGGCCACCGCTTCTGCTTCAGCAGCGACGAAGGAAAAACCTGGGACATGGACGGCCAGTTGCATGTCGAAACCGAACTGGGCGATCTCGGCTACGTCTCGACAGCCGAAATCGCCCCGGGCAGCTTTGTTTCCGTCTATTACCAACGGGATCGCGAAGGCGAAAAGCCCTGCCTGATGATGACTCGCTGGAAGGGATAGGCATCTTGCCTGTGTACGTCCTCTACGGCTCACATTATTAATCAGGAGTTAGTAGTAGACAAAAAGATGTCTCGTCAATCAGGTCAATAAGGTCATTTATGTCAAAGGAAACAACGATGCGTAATATTATAAAGATTCTCTTCGTTTTGACCGCCGTGGCACAGGGTGCTGATGCGGCGGAGAAACTGGTATTAGTCGAGAACGGTCAGGCGCGGGTACCGATCGTGGTGTTCGCGGATGCGCCGCCGCTGACTCGCCTCGCCGCCGATGATCTGGCCGCGTACATCGAGAAAATATCCGGTGCGCGGCCGCCAGTAATCGAGGGATTGCCCAACCCGTTGCCGGAACACGCGATCTGGGTGGGCTACCAGCCAGTCTTGAACACGCTCTTCCCGAAGCTGGACTTCGATTTCCAGCATGCTGAGGAGATCCTGATTGCGAATGATGGGCAAAACCTTGTCATTGCTGGACGGGATCGCTGGGATCCTAAAAATTTAACCGTCGCCAAAGAGGCTTTCGACTCCGGCAGAAAAGATGTAGAAGGTTTTCAATACGAATATGGAACCGCGAATGCGGTCTCTACTTTTCTCCAAAACTATCTCGGCGTCCGCTGGCTCTGGCCGGGCGAAGAGGAGGTGCCAGAACAGCCGACAATCACGCTCACTCCGTTTGAGTTGCGTTACCACCCGACTCTCCGAATGCGGCAACCCATCTTCTGGGCAATCAGTCCTTGCCGTATTGGATTTACTCCGGGCCAGCCAGTCCCCGATTGGAACCGGTTTAACCGTGTTTCTCTAGATTCGCTCTATGTTCCCGGCAACCATGCGTTCAGTAAGTGGTGGGATCAATACCACGAAGCGCATCCGGACTATTTTGCGTTGCAACCCGACGGCACACGTAGCGGTTACCCGTCGCCGAACTATGCAAAAATTTGCGAATCGAACCCGAAAGTTTGGGAGCAGTGGCTGGACGATGTCGAGGCAGCCGTGGCCCAGCATCCAACTCTGCGCATATTCAATGCGGCCGAGAATGATGGGTGGAATCAAGGCCACTGCATCTGTTCGAACTGCCTCGCCTGGGACGATCCCGAGGGGACGCCGCGACCGTTCTCATGGCAAGGTCTGGGTCAGGAGTATGTGGCACTCTCTGACCGCCAGGTAACCTTTGCCAACCATCTGGCACGCGGGCTGAAAGCGCGGTTTCCTGGGAAGGATTACTCTGTGGCTATCCTCGCCTACGGCAATTCTGAACCACCGCCCATCCATGCGGTGCCAGATGACAACGTGTTCCTTGTGGACGTTCAGGGTTTTTTCCATGACTGGGAAATGCCCGGTCGGCTCTACGATTCGAATGCAAAAGAACAACGCGAAAACTACATCGCTTGGTCGAAAGTTGCCAAAAATCATATCTGGAGACCGAATATCGGCCAAGGCGGTTGGAAACAGGGAATGCCGACCGACCTCGACTGGATTGCGCAATGCTTCCGTCTGCTGGGCGAGACGGGCTGCAAGGGCGTATACCTTGACAGTGTGAATTATTACTGGGGCACGCAAGCCCCCGCCTACTACTTGCTGGCGCAACTGGCATGGAACCCCATGGCAGACGCAGAGGCCATGATGAACGATTATTTTCAAAAGGGATTTGGACCCGCCGGCGAAAGCGTCCACGCATATTTTCGTCTTCTACAAATACCTCATCGCAAAATGTTGCCCGGCGGTCAGGATTGGGTGACGGCTTTTGACAAGGAGACGTTTACTCAGGCCGAGCAATTGCTGGAGCAGGCGCAGAAGACACTGGAAGGCGCGCCGGAGCGATACACCCGTCGCCTAGCTTTCGTACGAGCCGGCTACGAGTTCCTACGCCTGCAGACTGAAAACCGTGCGTTAGTGCCGGTTTTACGAGAGGCCGGAGACAAAGCGGATGCTGGAGATCTGGCGCGAGCGCGCACCAATTGGTCGGCAATGCAGGAGCTTGCCAAACGGCATCCCTCTTTCTGGCATCCCGGCTACTCTGGTTCAAACCTTCGTCCGGTCGTAGATCCGGACTATGAAAAGTAACCCACCATGAACCATCACGAAAAGACAGCCGAAGTTCACGTTCCAGGCCTCGTAGACCTGCATGCACAAAGTCGGTTAAGCCTGAATTTCCTTCAGGGAGCGGTTGATTACTGGCAAAACGCCGTACCCTACTTCAACATCAAGTACAACCCTCCCGGCGCACGCTTTCAGCACAACCACTGGGATCATTCCGAGAACCTAGGCCGCATGCTCTATGGAGCCGTGCTGGCACGGATTGTTTGCGGCGAAACGTCAGAATTGCCCGTTGAGAAATGCTGGAAACAGTTGATCTACCAGAGCATTCCCGACGGACAAGGCCTGAGCTTCAAACCCAATCCCAGCCCATACGATACGCTGGCAGGCGCACGCGATCAGGCTGCCGAACAGGGCGAGGTGGCCTCAAAGCCGATGCTGCACGCAGACTTGTGGGACAACCGCAGCGTGTTCACGGGGCTCTTGCTAAGCTACGAGCAAACCGGCGACAAGAAAGCCTTTGAGGCCGCGCACCGGATGGTTCAGCAATTAAAGGAGCTGGCGTATTGGGAGGACGACTGCGCGTACTTCCGTATCATGGGGATTCCCCTAGGCTGGGACCCAGCGCACGCAACCGCTCCCCCGATCATGGGCCAACACATGGGGGGATGGATCTCGCCGCTACTGCATTTCTTCAAGATGACCGGCGATAAATCCGCGCTACATCTAGCCCAAGGGCTGGGAAGCGCCTTCCTGCGAGTCTATCCGGAAACGCCGCTGGCCACGGTGAACCCTATCGAACCGATCCTGGGCATGAATTCGCACTCGGTCTATTTCATGCTCGCAGGGTTGGTGCGCCTCACCCGCACCACCGGCGAGCGCCGCTTTCTAGACTGGGCCAAGCGGCAGTTCGATGGCATGCTCCTCCACCTGTGCAGCGAGACGGGCTGGACGCAGGAGTTCATGCCGTGGCAAACTTGCGAAGGGATCCCCAGTTGTGAGACCTGCTCACTGGCGGATCGCATTGACACGGATATCCAGCTCGCGCTGGCGGGGTATCCCGAGTATTGGAACGATGCACAGCGCTGCGCCTTCAACTACCTGAAGGAAGCCCAATTGACTGACACCTCCTGGATGCCGCTCACGGCGACAACGCAGGAAGATTTCTGGATCAGCACCTATCGCATTCGGGAGCGGTCGCTGGGTGCGTATGTCGGCTGGGGTGCGCCCCATGACCTCGTGGATACGAACTCCAGAGCACCGGGCCGTATCCAGAACTGTTGCGGCCCGCATGGTGCCTTTGCAGTTTATCAGCTCTGGCATTACACCGTGCAGAAAAACTCCGATGGGGTTTTCGTGAATCTGGCCTTATCACGCGACACGCCCTGGTGTTCGGTTCTGACGCATGCGCCGGTTCATGGGAAAATGGAAATATCGATGAAGATCAACGCACCCCTGCACGTCCGGCTTCCAGACTGGGTGGATCCATCCAAAGTCTCCGTTACCGTGGACGGAAAGCCGCAGACCTTTGCCATGACGGGCGCCTTCGTTAAGACATCGGGATACGCCGGCCGCACGGTCGTCGTGGAATACCCCATGCGTCACGAAAAGCGATCTGAGAAGATAGCGGGAAAGACCTACACCACGTCATGGGTGGACGATTACGTCATGAACATCGAGCCCAGCGGCGTCGTAGCACCGCTTTATCAGCGCGATATAAAGACCATTGCAAAAACTTATGATCGCAGCCCGGTCTGGCCGCAAGCCATAGGCGAGATGGAGTGGTAAGCCCGTTTATATGGAGAAATTATTATGAAAATCAAGAAATTGGGTTTGCCGTTCGGTGCAGCAGGTTTGACACTTGCGATAACGCTGTTTTGGCTTGGATGCGGGATGGCGATACAACCCGTGTCCTCTATCAACTTTCACGAACTTTACCGGGCGAACCAAGGTGAGGGACAACTTGCGGACGGGAAATACGCAGAAGCCATTGCAACCTATACAGCACTTGCCGCCAATACGAGCGATCCAGTATTAGTGGCGATGGCCGAAGCTCGCATTGCGGTGGCGGTCGGTCTTCAGGATTCCGGGTATGAAGCGGGCTTGGCGCACGCTCGAACGGTAGCCGAACGAGCCTACGCCGTTCAGGCCTGCATGCAGTTGATGTTCGCCAAGGAAGATTTTCAGAGACTGATCGACGACTATTGCGATGAGGAGATCGCCGCCTGGCCGGAGCGAACTCTGCCAAGTCTCCCGAAGGTCGGCAGAGAAGATGTCCGGGCACTCGCCCTGTTTGACCGGGGCCGCGCCTTCCTTCGCATTGGAGACGCGCAGACGGCCGCACGCGACATTGATCGAGCAAGCGAATTTGCCGGGCAGAATCGAAAATTGACTATCCTGTCTTTCCTAGCCAACGACGTATATACCCAAGCACTGAAGGATACGGATAAGACCTTCGAAACCAACAGACGCATCGTTGAATTGGATGGAGGATTTGCTGCCACCCTCTCTGCGGCGCTTTCGGCCACCCACTACCTTCGCGAGCGGAAACGCTATGATGAAGCGTTAGCTGTTCTGGCTCGCTTCCCATGGCGTACGATGAATGGCTATTGGTTTGCCGCGTTCGCGAATTCCGTCGGCCTGACCCTCTCCGACGCGGGACGGTTTGCCGAAGCAGCCGATATCTACCGCTTGCTCGCGGAAGCCAGTGATGCGAAAGCTGACAGTAAGCAACGCGGCGCGGCGGCGGTGCAGTGGGGTCGGATGCTGGCTGCCGCTGGAAACCTTGAAGCTGCAAGAGGCGTCTTTGAAGCACTGCTTGCCCGTGACAACACGTCCAAAACCGACAGGCAACAAGCCGAAGCGGCGCTGGCTGAGCTTGACCAACCGAATCAAAAAAAATGACGTGATTAATATGGCGGATTCCTGAACGACCCAATACTCGCCGCGAATGGATACTCTTTCTATATGGCTGAATACAATCCCTTTCCCCAAATGATCCCTCAGCGAGTGGATAAAATCCTTGAAGTGCTGGCATCAAAACGATGGCGTGATCCACAGACGGTGGACGTCTGGGGCGGCCCAATGAACCCCAAACCGCTTCCTTTGAGCAGTGCGAAGCAACAGACGCTCACGCCGGTCAAGCCGGGAGACCGCTTCGGACCGATCCTGAAGGATCTCCGGGTCGACCCTCAGGCCTGGACGCAGCGCTGGTTTCACGTCGTGTTCCCTCCGGCCAAACCAACCGAGAAAAGCACGCGGTTCTTTCACTGGGACTGCCGCGGCGAGCATACGGTCTATTATCAAGACACCCCTTGGTCGGGTCTCGACTTAGCGCATACTTATTGCCGGTTACCAGATGAAGGTGGAGAGTTTTGGATCGATTGCGCCGCCTATCAAACCTCAATGGAGGCTCGTGGTAAGAAACCCGATGCGTATGGGATGCTCTTTGAAAACGCTTGGATCGCTTGCCGGGACCCAGCGGTTTGGGACGTTTATTGGGATCTGGCAACGCTCACCCTCTTGCTCAAGCAATTGCTGAAAGAGATTGGGTGGAAGACGTGGATTGCGGGTCGCCGTCCGCCAATCGCGAAGTGCGATCCGTTTCTGCGGCTTCTGCTCGGCGAACTCAACATTGCATGTGATGCGTATGAGGGCGATGGCGGTTTGAGTGCTCTGGCGGATTGTCTAGCTACACTCTATCGTCGGTTCCCAGCCGAAGGCTGGGCGTTGAACGCCACCTATGTCGGCCATTCGCATTTGGATCTGGTCTGGAATTGGCCAGAAAGCGAAGGACGTCGCAAGGGAATCCATACCGCAGCGACCATGCTGCGCCTCTTGGAGGAGTATCCCGAGTTTATTTACATGTGGACGCAGCCAGCACTTTATCAGGCGATTGAACGCCTAGAACCTCGTTTGAGCGAACAGATCTCAGCGCGAATTAAAGAAGGGCGATGGGAAGCCACAGGGGGGATGTGGGTCGAGGCCGACAACAATATCCCGTGTGGCGAGGCACTCGCCCGCTCGTTCTATATCGGACAACAAGCGTTCAAGGGTTTAAAAGGCGCCTATTCGACCGTGCTTTGGTTGGTCGATGTGTTCGGCTATTCCGCTTGTCTGCCTAAGGTGATGTCCTTATCAGGAATCGACGGGTTTGTCACCCAGAAAGCCGCGTGGTCTGACACCAACACACGGCGATTTCATTTGACGCTGTTTCGAACTGATTAGATGCGGAAAACATTTTT
>CAZKJH010000013.1:0-42369 GCA_964553035.1 uncultured Lentisphaerales bacterium
CTTGTAAATCTTGTAATCTTGTCTTACCAATACGCGCTGTACAGAGTACTAGTTTCTCGCGCAACTCGGCAGTCGAGAGCGGAACGCGATCGGCTTTTCCGATCGAATCAAGCAAAATAAAGTGGATTTCGTTTGAAAGCTTCTTTTTATCCGACATCATGGCCTCAAAAATGTCGGCTGTCGTAAATTCCGTGGTCGTCGGGAGTGATAGCTTTTCGAGAAGCTTCGTAATGCGTGTCGACGTTCCCACTGGTGTCTTGCCCATCGATTCGCCGAGCCGTGCCGCCGCCACCATGCCGATAGCCACGGCCTCGCCGTGCGAGATGTAACCATACCCCATGACGTTCTCGATGGCGTGTCCGATCGTATGCCCGAAGTTGAGAATCATCCGCTCTCCGGTGTCGAATTCGTCTCGATTCACCACATCCACCTTGATCTGCACACAACGCGTGATGATCTCGAACAGCACCTCATCATCCTGCGGTGCCCCAGCAAACGCCTCAATCCGGGCAAATAGCTCAGCATCGTAGATGCAACCGTACTTCACCACCTCCGCCATGCCCTCGGCGAACCGGTTCTGCGGCAACGTCTTCAAGACAAGCGGATCGATGACCACCGCCCGCGGCTGATGGAACGCCCCGGCCAAATTCTTGCCAAACGAGAGGTCAATGCCCGTCTTGCCGCCAATGGAGGAATCCACCTGAGCCAGCAACGAGGTTGGCACCTGAATGATCGGGCACCCACGGAGATACGTCGCCGCCGCAAATCCAGCCAAATCCCCCACCACGCCGCCACCGAGTGCAACAACCAGATCCGTGCGCGTGATGCCGAAGCCATTAAAACAGTTCCAGAGCGTCGCAAGCATCTCGACAGACTTCGATTTCTCGCCAGCCGGTACGGACACATGTTCGGCCTTAAACCCTGCCGCCGTCAGCGAGGCCAAAACCGGTTCCTGATGGAGGTTGCAGACGTTGCCGTCCGACACCACCAACGCGCGGCGGCCTTTCACCGCCTCCGCCGCGATTTCACCAACTCGGCTCAAAATTCCGTTGCCGACAAGGATGCGCGATTCACCGCGCTGCGTGCTGATCTTCGTTTCAAAACAGGCAGATGATGTCATTGTCAATTCTCAATTCGTAATTCGTAATTCGTAATTCTCAATTGCTGTAGCCAGCTCCGCCGACTACAGCGTCCGCCCCACCGCCTGCGCGATGATGGCGAGCTTCTTCATCAGTGCCTCGAAAGCGGGCGGTGTCAGCGACTGCGGTCCGTCGGAGAGCGCGTTCTTCGGATCGTTGTGAACCTCAATCTCCAGCCCATCCGCCCCCGCCGCAATCGCCGCCATCGCCAGCGGCTCAATAAGCGTAGTCGTTCCAGCCGCATGCGAGGGATCCACGAAAACCGGCAGATGCGTACGCATCTTCAGCACTGGGATCGCACTGATATCGAGCGTATTACGCGTCGCCGTCTCGAAGGTCCGGATGCCGCGTTCGCAGAGAATCACGTTGGTGTTGCCGCCGGACATGATGTATTCCGCCGACATCAGCAACTCATTAATCGAGTTCGAGAAGCCGCGCTTGAGCAGAATCGGCTTGCGAATGAGCCCGAGCTCCTTGAGCAATTCGAAGTTCTGCATGTTGCGCGCCCCCACCTGAATGATGTCCACGAAATCCACGAACATATCGATCTGCGCAGGATTCGTGATCTCTGAAACTACCGGAAGCCCCGTTGCCTCTCTCGCCTTCTTCAAATAAAGCAGACCTTCCGCCTTGAGACCTTGGAAGGCGTACGGCGAGGTGCGGGGCTTAAACGCGCCGCCGCGGAGCATCGTAGCACCGCTATCCTTTACCGATTGCGCAATCGAGAGAATCTGCGTCTCCGACTCCACGGCGCAGGGCCCTGCGCAAATCATGATCTGTTTGCCGCCAATGCTCCGACCACCCACATTGACAAGCGTGTCTTCAGGATGGAATTTCCGGTTCGCACGCTTATAGGGCTCCTGCACCTTCACAACGCGTGCGAGATCGTCTATCATCTCGACTTCTTGAATGGGGATCAGGCTTGTGTCACCAACGAGCCCGATAATGGTGGCTTCAGACCCAAAGATCGGATGCGTGCTAACGCCGTATTTCTTGGTCATCAGCGCACAAATTTCCTCTGTTCGCTGCTTGCCTGTCCCTTCGTTAAGTACCAGTATCATAATGTTATCCAATATCTGTGAGAACCGCCGCAATGACAGCCGCGACATCCTCGGGTTTATTCAGGGTGTTCGTTTTAAAATCACAAAAGTCTTCGTAAATCCCCTCACGTGCTGCGTAAAGCGCCTTCGCCTTGGCTGGGTCTGAGGCCAACGGTCGTGCGGAATCCACCGCTATGCGTCGCCATGCCTCTTCAAAAGCAATGTCGATGTTGACCACCAGCGTATTCGTCTTACGGATCATAACACGATTCTCTTTCGATATCGGAAGCCCGCCGCCCGCCGCCACCACTGCCGAACCGCCGTGGCAGAGTACCGACTCTGCCACCGCCGTCTCAAGCAGCCTGAAATGATGCTCGCCTGATTTCGCGAAGATATCCGCGATGGGACATCCCGCGGTTTCAACAATTTTCGCATCTAAGTCCACAAAATCCATGCCGAGCCGCTTCGCCAGCATCCGTGATACCGTGCTTTTGCCGCTGCCCATGAAACCGGTAACCAAGATTTTTACCGGAAAGTTCTGTAACAATTTATTCATGAGGGCCGGAAGCAGCGTACGCTCGATAGCCTCGATATCGAACGAAACGCCAGGATTCCAAATCCGCTGTGCCGCAATCGCCTGACGCACCAGCATCCGCAATCCGCCGCCCGCCTTTGCGCCACGCTTGCGAGCATTCAACACCAGACGCGTCGTAATCGGATTGTAAATCGGATCAAACACCGTGACGCCTTCGTGCAACAGCGCGGTCTCACAGGGCAATCCCCCACCATGAGGCCACATGCCCACCGGTGTCGCATTCAGGATGACATCATAGCAAGGCCCTGCATCCAACGCATTCTGAACGACAAGCTTTGTCGGCGAATCGGGGAACGTCTTACCAAGATGTGTCACAAGGGCATCGGCCTTTTGTGAGTCACGCGCCCGAATCGTGAGCGAACGAGCAGCGTTCTGAACACAGGCAGCGGCCATCATATAAGCCGTTCCACCCGTTCCAAGCAACAAAACCTTACTCTCCGCGAGTTGAATCCCCGAAGCCAAAAAACCTTGTGTGTCGGTGTTGTATCCGCAGCCTTCGTAAACGGTGTTAACCGCCCCACAAGTCAGTGCCGAGGCATCCAGCCTCTGCGTATGCGCCATCAAGGCCTTTTTATGCGGAATCGTGCAATTGAAACCGTCAAGCTCCTTCATCAGCGACGGCAACTTCGCATCAAGCTCGGTGGGCGCAATGTCGTAAAGCGTATACGTTCCTGCAATTCCAGAAAGCTGCATAATACGCTCATGAATTGCCGGCGAAAGACTGTGGCCAAGCGGATGACCGATCAAACCAAAACGCTTCATTGCGTATTACCTCCCTGCTTGGAGGCTCGAAGCCCTTCAGGAATGGACGAGCGGAATTCCGAAGAAGCCTTCAACCGCGATTGAAGCTCCTCCGTCTTTCCTGCCGCTAACAGGTCGCGCAGTCGGCAGAGAATATTCACATACTCATCGATTGCCGCCGGAAGCTGCGTCGAAGCACTCATAATATCGGCCCAGAGCGACGGTGAGGATGCCGCAATGCGCGTGGTATCTCGGAAACCGCCGCCGATCAGTGACCGCATCTCCGCATCGTGACTCTCCTCCACAATCGTAGAAAGCGCAAATGCCGCCACATGCGGAAGATGCGAAATCACCGCCACACGGCAATCGTGCGCCATAGCATCCATCACCATCGGATTCGCGCCTATCGACAACACCAATTGGCGGTAAGCTTCGATATTCGCTTCCAGTAGCGTACAGTCCTCCGGAATACACATGACGTAGGTCGACTTGGCAAACAAATGGGTATCGGCCGAGCCGAAGCCCGAACCTTCCGATCCCGCCATCGGGTGGCCTCCAATGAAATTACCCATCCCCGCCGCCGCCTTCATCATCGGCATCTTGACCGACGTGACATCCGTCACGATCCCGATATTAGCTCCCTTAAAACGAGCAACCATTTCACAAGCCGCGTATGGAGGAATACAAATAAAAAGTGCATCACATCCGTCGAATGAACGCACGAAATCAGGAGCATCTATCGCGACAATATCATCGGCACATCCAGCCGCCATTGCTGCGTCTGCCGCAGCACGGTTAGCATCGGCCACAATAATCCGTTCAATGTGGGAAATACGCCGAAACGCCTTCGCGAGCGAGCCCCCAATGAGGCCTAATCCGATGATACCGATCTTTTTGAAGGCAATTTCTGGTGAATGTTGAGAATGTATGACACCCCCCTTTCCCGGCTTAATTGAACCGGCTTTGCCCTTTTTGTGGGGTTCTCATTGCTTTTTCGCCTGTTCAGCGTCTGAGCTATGCATTATCGCATTTTAAGAAATTAGGCACAAGGGGAAATTTCAGCGGTGCTGTCCGTGACATTTTTGCCAGTCGTATCTGCAAATTGTTGAACTGGCTTTATGGCTCTTCCGCTTCAATTTTGGCGACTAATCGTGGGGATACCAAGGTGCCTCTTTTTTCTATTGTTGAGTTTCACCGGACCGATTGAGCGCAGCTCAATCGGGTACGGTGCGAACTTTTGTTGGATTAATTCTCTTTTTCTGACAGCAGTGATCTGTGGTGGTCAAGAACCTCTCTGGGAATCATTCGAATCGCTAGCCAAACGAGAAGGGGAATGATGATCAAGTCGTCGAGATGTCCGATGACGGGAATGAAGTCTGGGATGAGGTCGATCGGGGAAACTGCGTAAGCAACTGCACAACCCAGCAACCACCGGGAAGCCCTTGGACAGCGATGGTCTGCAGCAACGGCCCGATAGATCTCGATTTCCTTCCGGATTCTGTGGACGACATCTGTCAGTCTTTCTTTCATTATTATCTTAAATCCAATCGCTCCGGCGCGAAGCGACGTTTTGCTCCCCACAAAACGGGCATGCCCGTGTCGTTGGCTGTTGCGGAGGAGGAGGTGGTGGTGGTGCCTCCAGCGACTGCTTGCAGTGGGGACAGTTGAACTTGAAATCAGCCATGATCTTTCTCACTCGTATTCATTCCGTCATCGAAGTGTGATGAGTGTATTCCTTCTACTTGGATAGGTCAAGGACTAGAAACTGCATGTTTTAGGCATGTTTTAGCGCATGTTTTAGGCTTTATGCAAAACATGAAGTCGGCTTTATGATGAATGATGTGTCGACCGCCGGCGCACTCGATTTGGGTGGGCCTCCTTGGGAAAGGACGCTGGTAAGTAGGATCCGTGAAAAGCATCTTGCTTGGACAAGCGAAAAAACCTGTCCGGCATGGTGTCGCCCCTTTATTAGCACCTGCGGCGGGAAATAGTAACGATTTAAATCATAATGACGTGCGTAAATGGCTCTCCGATCTGCGTAATCTGTCGATAAAAGCAAAACTCGGCAAAGCCGCCTCAGAAATATAAAAACCCTTCGTGCTCTTCGTGTCCTTGAACCGACAATGAAGATCACTGGAATGCCAACGATCAGAAAGGCATGCCAAAACGCGCAGCAGCACCAAGCATCCGCCCACGAAAGTGACGTTATGCACTACCTGACGGTCGGCGCGAGCATATCCAGCAAGTACTGCATTTCCTGACGCACACGATCACGACCAAGAGAAGCGGAAGAATAGGCCATGATGAAAACTGCGGAGTTGGCCAACGCGGCCTCGAGTTTCTCCTGTTCATCTTGTCTCGGAAGCTTGTTTGAATATAAATATATTTTGGAGAATGCAGCAGACTTCTTCAGGACGCTGTGTAACTGCCCACAGAAACTGTCACCCAGAATAAACACGGCTTTCGGAGACGGCTCAAGCTTCTCAAAATCCGTATGAATATACAGACTGTGACGAGTCTTATACCACCACGGAAGGTTAAGCAGAACTTCCAAATCGTGGTCAGATCTGTCGTCTATATCCTTTTCGAAATGCGTCGATACCACTTTGGGTACCGGCAGAAGCAGTCCATGTCGGGCGTTGAGTTTCCCCAACAGATCCGAGACACAAAGCGAAGCGGCGTAGACAGTCCAATGCGTCCCGCTGTAGGGGAACATGACGCCGGATTCGTTCGACAATCCGCAGAGGGTCTTCCCGTTTACGAAGGTCATATTCTGTTCCACGAACAACGATTCGTAGGACGCATAAACATCAAAGCCGTTGTGATTACGGCTGAATTTCAGATAGCGGTCTGGTACGAGCCCCTCGCACACGTCAGCCTTGTTAGGAACCAGAATAAAACCGAATCGGATGCCGCGTTTCGCAAGTTCTTCTTCAAGACGTTTTGCCGTTGCTCCACGCAACGCGGTGTGCTCAGGCGTATGATAGCGAGTTGGCGGATTATACTTCGCCTTCAGATAGGCATCCTCAAAGAGATATCCTTTCTTTCCCTGAATGATATTGCCGCTATAGCCAGCGTGATAGCGGCCGAAGTTGAACAGCTCGAAAAAAATGTTCTTGATCGTCAACATTTCCCCGCGACAGAACATTTGACGTTCATAGTACTTCGCGAGAGCAGGAAGGTAGCGTCCTCCGAGCCATGATTCAACTGAAAATTCCGGCTTGCAAATAGAAGGTTCAACGCCCGCAATCCTGACGACACCCCGCAACCCGAAGAGCCCAAGCGGAGGAGCCGCGATGGCGACGGCGAAAAGCACGATAAAGATTATTTTCACTTTTCTCATGATTAGAACCGGAAGTAGATGAACGGGCTGTAGGTGCTGGTCATGGCGAAGACATAGACGATGCAGAAGAGCAGCAGCGAAAGCACCGCTCCTGCTTTCCCTTCTTTGAGCATCGCAAGTTTCCTCGAAAACCACGGGTAAGAAAAGGCAACGCCGCCGACGGCCGCCATTGCCATGAAATGGGTGTAGAAGGACAGCACAGGCCAGTAACTAGTGAACGGATATCCGGGATTTCCTGTAAACATGATCTTCAGGTAGGTAAGGGCATAATCAAGCGTCGGAGACCGGAAGAAAACCCAGCCCACAAGAACAAACAACCAGACATACAGATTCCCCACAACTCGTGGAATCCGTACCGATGCCAGCGGATGCCATTTCGACAGCACCCTTTCAACGGTGAGTGCAAGACCGTGGTAAAGCCCCCACACCACAAAGCACCAGGAGGCTCCATGCCAGAGTCCACACAGAAAAAAGACAAGGAACAAATTAAAACATACCCTCGCTTGAGAAGCACGGCTTCCACCGAGTGGGATGTATAAGTAGTCACGGAACCACGTTGACAGCGACATGTGCCACCTTCTCCAGAATTCACGTACCGAAGTCGAGCAGTAAGGATGGTCGAAGTTCTCAAGAAAACGGAAGTTGAAAATGCGACCCAGCCCTATTGCCATATCGGAATAACCCGAAAAATCATAGAAGATCTGTAGCGCATACGCGATGATTCCAACCCACGCAAAAAAACATGGAATCTCTCCGACAGGCGATGAGAATATCGTGTCTGCAGCCGTAGCCAGCGTATCGGCAATCAACACCTTCTTTGCGAGGCCGACAATAAAGTGCTGAATGCCGTAGTAGACATTGTCCAAGCGTGTGGCCCGATCTCTTATCTCGTGGCAGATTGTCTTGTAGCGCACGATCGGGCCGGCGATCAGTTGCGGGAAAAGCGAAACATAGAGGGCGAAATCAAAAAGATTCCGCTGCTCGTCCGTCTCACGCCGATAGACATCAATGAGATAGGACATGATTTGAAACGTGTAAAATGAAATGCCGATGGGGAGCGAGATTTTGGGGTCAATGATGTTCACCCCAGGGATTGCGTTGAGATTCGCAATTAAGAACGAAAGATACTTAAACACCCCGAGGGAACCGAGATCTAATGCCAGACCGAAGGCCAACAGCCGTTTTGCTTTCCGAGGAGACACGTCTCGCGTCTTACCGATTCCCCACCCGATCGCATAGTTGACGAGAATAAGGGCAACCATCAAAAAAACGCCACGCGGCTCCCCCCACGCATAGAAGAACATGCTACCGGCTAGAAGGACATAATTTCTGTACCGCGGCTTCGCAAGGAAATAGACCGATAAAAGGATCGGCAGGAATAAACTTAGAAAAATTGGAGCAGAAAAAACCATAGATAGTGAGGCTTGACACGGGCGAATGCCCTATGCATCCAAGTTTCGCAAATTGCCTCAGCTTTTGTCAACGGAATTCACCGAACATCGAGAGAACCGTGAGAACGGGAACACACCAAACTCCCACAACCATCCATTTACTCTCTCCCGGCAATCGGGACCCATACTGCCCGCATTTACCTAACAAAAAAAATAGCCGAGGAAAATCCTCGGCTATCGCTGATTTCGCCACGGGAGCCTGAGAAGAACACCTACTCCCTACGCGCTCCGCTAAGTTCTCCCTTCGCCTACAGGTACTCAACCTGTGCGAGCGGAGCACCCTTCTGGATCACGCCACCATGCTTAACAAGGAACTTGATGACCTTGCAGGACTTGTCGACCTTGATCTGGTTGAAGAGCTTCATGGCCTCAATAATGCAGATTGGCTGACCACCCTTGAGCGTACCACCTTCTTCAATGAAGTTCGGATGGTTCAATCCGTTGCTTCGATAGAACGTACCAGTAAGCGGTGCGTCAATCGTTGGAAGCGAGGAGACTGTAGCTTCTTCAGCCTTGGGCGCATGGGCAGTCACCGTCTCTTGCACCGCAGCGGAAAGCTGAGCGTCAGCAAGAGGTGCAGACTGGCCCGATGTCGAGCCATCGCTGCGGAGTGAAAATGCAACATCACTGCGACGAATCGTCAACTCGGAGATTCCAAGCTGCTTGACGGTAGCCATGAGCCCTTCAATCGCCGTGTAATCGGACGGAGCCATGATCGGGCGTGCCGGTGCACTGGGGACAGCAGTCTTGTTCTTGGCCTTCATCTCCTCGTCCGCCGGGATTGCCGGGCGGTCAGCAGGAGGCATGTCGCGCCACTTGAAGTATTCGAGTGCCGGCTCTGGGAAGAGGCAAAAGGAGAGAATGTCTTCCTCTTCCTTGATCAGGGACGGCGCAACAGAATCCACACAGCCGGGCAGACCTGGCTTCAGAACATCTGCTGGGCGGCAAGAGATCGGCTTCTCCTTGCCAAGAATCTGCTTCTGTATCTTGGCGTCGATCGGTGCCGGGGAACGACCATAGAGGCCGCGCACGTAGTCGCGAGTCTCTTGCGTAACCATCTCGTAGCGCTTGCCGGCGAGAACGTTGAGTACAGCCTGTACGCCGATGATCTGGCTTGTTGGCGTCACCAGCGGAGGATAGCCCATGTCGGCACGAACGAGCGGCAATTCTGTGAGAACTTCGTCGAGGCGATCAAGCGCACCTTGCTGAGCAAGCTGCGAGCGCAAATTCGAAATCATTCCGCCAGGGACGTTGTGCTCGAGAATTTCCGGATCAATGATGAGCGGCATCGTGTGCGAAGGCTCGCGTAGCGGCTTGAGGTTCATGAAGTACCGGTTCATCTTCTTTAGGGCATCGCCATCGAGTTCCGTCTTGTTCGCCGTTTCGGCGAACATGGAGATCATCGTCTCCACCGGAGGCTGCGAGGAGAAACCGGCAACGGCCGAGATTGCGCAGTCGATTGCACCAGCTCCGGCCTTGACCGCTTCGAAGTAGGAGGCAACGCCCATGCCGCTCGTCGCGTGGGTATGAACTTGGATCGGCACCTTGATCGTGGCGGCAAGTGCCTTCACGAGCTCGTGAGCAGCGACTGGCGACAGGATGCCCGCCATGTCTTTGATACAGAGGGAGTCGATACCCATCTGCTCTTGTTCCTTGGCGATGCGCACGTACTCTGCCACGGTATGCACAGGACTGATCGTGTAACAGATCGTTCCCTGAGCGTGACCGCCGTACTTCTTGACAAACTTGAGTGCTTGCTCGATATTGCGGTTGTCGTTAAGCGCATCAAAGGTGCGGAAAATATCAACGCCATTCTTCACGGAAAGTGCTACAAAACGCTCGAGGATATCGTCAGCATAATTCTTGTAACCGAGGATGTTTTGTCCGCGTAGCAGCATCTGAAGCGGTGTCTTAGTGGCACGTGACTTGATCTGGCGTAAGCGCTCCCAGGGATTTTCGCGCAGAAAGCGCATGCAGACATCGAAGGTCGCGCCGCCCCAGCATTCGAGCGAGTAGAAGCCCACAGAATCGACGACATCGATGATTTCCATGATGTCGGCTGTGCGCATACGCGTTGCCCACAGCGATTGGTGGGCATCACGCAAACTGGTGTCGGTGATTCTCACAGGCGTATGAACTGCTGTGACAGGAGCCGCTGCCTGGACTGGCGAGGGGGATACCGTTTTCTTGACTGGGGTCTTCTTTGTAGAGTTGCTCATCATTAATTTCCTGAAAATGTTTTTATTTGGTCGGGGGTTGGAAGCGGCCGATCGCCGTATACTTCTTGTACCGCAGGTCGGTCAATTTAGACGTTGAGAGACCAGAAAGCGCGGCGATCTGTTCGAGTAACGCGGTCTTGACGTTTTCCATCGTCTCATCCTGATTGCAGTGCGCACCGCCTCTCGGCTCGGAGATAATGCCATCAATGATATTCAGCCGGGAGAGATCCGTCGCCGTGATGTTGAGGGCCTTAGCCGCCTCAGGGGCCTTGGTGCCATCGCGCCAGAGAATCGTTGCGCAACCTTCCGGTGAGATCACGGAATAGACGGCGTGTTCAAGCATCAGGACGCGATCGCCGACCGCAATTCCCAGTGCACCACCGCTTCCGCCTTCGCCCGTGATGATCGTGATGATCGGCGTTTCAAGTGCCGCCATCTCCATCAGGTTCCGGCCGATGGCCTCTGCCTGCCCACGTGCTTCCGCTTCGAGTCCAGGGTAGGCTCCCGGCGTATCGATCATCGTCACAACCGGAAGACCCCACTTTTCTGCGAGATGCATCAAGCGCATCGCCTTGCGGAATCCTTCAGGATTGGCCATGCCGAAGTTGAACGCGATGTTCTCCTCGACAGTTTGTCCCTTGCGATGGCCAATGAGCATGAAGCGCTTGTCTCCGATTTTTGCCAAACCGCCAATCATTGCCTTGTCGTCACCAAACACCCGGTCTCCGTGCAACTCGATGAACTCATCGCACATCTTCGTTGCATACTGCATGATGGTTGGGCGGCCCGGGTGGCGTGCCACCTGAACCTTATCCCAAGGCGAAAGCGTCGCGTAAATCCGCTCCGTCTCTGCCTCCAGTTTCCGACTCAGTGCCGTGAGCTTACTCGGTGCGGCACTGTCGCCCTTCAACCGCTTTGTCTCCAGTTTCGCGATCTCGTCGCGCAACGGCTCAAGCGTTTTTTCAAATTCAAAATTCATTGCGCTTTTCCTATTTTACGCGATACGCGAGCACTGCCGAAAGGAATGACTTCATCTCCTTACGGTCGACAATATGATCCATGAAACCATGTTCCTGCAGATATTCTGCCGTCTGGAAATCCTTCGGCAGCTTCTGCTTGATGGTTTGCTCGATGACGCGCCTGCCGGCAAAGCCGATGAGCGTGCCCGGTTCAGCGATGTTGATATCGCCGATCATGGCATAACTCGCCGAAACACCACCCGTCGTAGGATCAGACATGATCGAGATGAATGGGAGGCGAGCTTTATCAAGCTTGGCCAGCGCCGCGCAAGTCTTCGCCATCTGCATGAGGGATATAATGCCCTCGTGCATACGAGCGCCGCCTGATGCGGAAATCATGATGAAGGTGCGCTTGAAGCGAATCGCATGTTCGATCGCAAGCACGATCTTTTCACCCGTACCGCTAGCAAGGCTTCCGCCTAAAAATCTAAAATCCATCACAGCCAAGACAACGCGTGTTCCGCTGATCGTTCCGCTGCCCGTAATAACAGACTCGCTGATACCGAGCGACTTTACTGCGGCCTCTGCCTTCTCCTTATACGGGCCTTTGGCATCGCTGAAGTTCAGAGGATCAGAAGGCACAATGTGCTGATTGAACTCCCTGAACGTCCCACTGTCCACAAGCAGATCAATCCGCTCACGACATCCAAGGCGATCATGATAATTGCACTTGGGACATACCTTCATGTTTGCCGCCCATTCGTCTTTAAAGACGTGGGCTTGACATGAAGGGCATACTTGCCAGATATCGGCTGGCAGCTCTTGTTTCGATGCCGTACTCTTTGAGAACCATCCCATGATGATTTACCTCCCGTCAGCGCTGGCCTTCTGTGACCCTGACGCAAACTTGTTTGTTGGGTTTGTTTTTGACGCTGCCTTCTGTGACCTGCGCCGTGTTGAAGTTCGATATTATGACATCGATCGATGCATTCACGCAAGTGAAATTACGTTTAGCCGTTGAGGCTAAGGCGCGTTTTGAAAAGCGCCTTAATTGATTTATTAGTAATACCTTACTATAGAATCGATCTTAGCATTCTAACCTATAGAATCAAAAAAATTAGTATTAAATTTGAAACAGTATCATGCATCTGACGACACCCAAGACGACCTTTCGGTCATCGCGAAGCCTCAGCAAGAAGGGCTTCTTTCTGGATTTTGACAAGCGCCTTAATGCCTTTTTGGGCTAGCGTCTTCAGTGCCTCGAGCTGGGCTTCCGTGAACGGTTCATGCTCAGCCGTACCTTGAATTTCCACAAAGCGACCGTCATCGGTCATCACGACGTTTAGGTCGACTGCGGCCGTGGAGTCATGAAGATAGTCGAGGTCAAGCGTTGGCTTGTCTTCGCAGATTCCGACACTGACTGCCGCAATGAAATACTTGAGTGGCGATTTCGCCAGCTTGCCAGTTGTGACGAGCGAATTCAACGCGTCTACCAGCGCAACCATGCCGCCTGTGATCGAGGCGCAGCGGGTCCCACCGTCCGCCTGAAGCACATCGCAATCGATTGCAATCGTCCGTTCACCAAGCTGATCCATGTCGACAGCAGCGCGTAGCGCACGACCGATGAGGCGACCAATCTCCGTGCCGCGGGCATCTGGCTTTCCTCTTTTGATCTCGCGATCTTTGCGCGTCAGCGTACTGCTCGGTAACATACTGTATTCCGCCGTCACCCACCCCTTGCCACTACCCCGCATAAACGGCGGGACGCTTTCCTCGACGCTTGCCGTGCACAGAACCCATGTGTCACCCTGCTTGATGAGCACAGAGCCCGCAGAATGTTTGGTGAAATTGCGCTCGATCACGACCGAGCGGAGTTGGTTGATCTTTTTTGATTTCATTGGAGGTGCCTTGGACGGTATGGTTGGAATCCTTGTTAGTGAACTTTCTTCTGATAGCGAAGTTTTTTATGTCCCCAAATTGTTGATTCTCTTATCGTTGATAATATCCATCGGCGTTGGGAGCAGTGTTCATCTTCTTCGTTGGGGCATCTGGTTTCACGTCTTCGTAGAAGTGTGCCAGCGATGCCTGCATGTACGGCGCTAGCCATAAGAACCCGATGCCCAGCGTGAGAATACAGCGGAGTTATTATTCGATTAAATTGCTCCAACCCAATACCAGTACGGGTACCGTCTTTAATTATTTCTTTGCAATCATTTCAATTTCAACCAGTGCACCGAGCGGTAATTCTTTCACACCAATCGTTGATCTTGCGGGAAAAGGTTCGTTGAATTCATTCTTATAAATTTCATTCATTCCAGAAAACAGCTTCATGTCAGTTAAAAACACATTGACTTTGATTACGTTATCCGATGTGAGACCAACAGCAGCCAGTACAGCTAATAGATTTTTGAACGATTGTTTCGTTTGCGCTTGGATATCCCCATCAACGATCTTGCCAGTCTTTGGATCAAGAGGCGTTTGACCCGATAGATAGACAAAACCATCCACTTCAACTGCCTGAGAATAGGGGCCAACCGATGCAACGCCACTAGCTGAAATCGCTTTTCTTTTCATTATTATCCTCTTATTTCATTTTGTTGTTCATTTTGAAAAACTTCCATCCTTTGCCAATATCGTACCAGTAGGCGCACACGCTCTAACCAGCCTTCGACATCAAGCCCCACGCGCTCGACAGCCGCCATAAAGATATGCGCTACCGCCTTCGCGTCCCCCAAGGCATCGTGATGCCTAAATTCGTAATCGATAACAGTGAAATTGAGATTGGTGGGACAAACGATTTTTTGAGGGTTGATGGCCTTTCGCTTTTCATCGCGTACAGTATAACGGAGTGCAAAGAATTCGGCAACGGTCTTTACTGCACTCCGCGTGCGAAGATTTTTTTCGTGACTTGGCAAACTAACTGCGCCCCCCGCGAAGCGGGAAGGGCGCAGTTAGTTTGCCAAGGAGTGGGAGGCGTTTAGTTTGCGAATCGACCGAAGATTTTTTTCGTCCGGTTCCTGGCTAGTCTGCCCTACTGGTTGGACGTGCGACGTTTACCCGAGGGATTTTTGTGCGAAAAAAAACTGATTTGGAATCCATGAGGAGAAAGCAGGTAGAAAAGGGGGTAGATTCTAGGTTTTCTAACTATGTCAAAACAAGAAGTTGTGAGAGCGATCAGAAACGACTTGATAGCTCCGGATCCTCGCAGTCCTTCGACCTGAGTCGACTAGGGTCGAAGGGGCGAGGACGAGGGGTTACTACTCAGCCACAGGCAAGTGCCTCACCATAATCTTGAATATTTTTTCAAGATTACAAAAATCCATACATGTGGCTTGAGGCAAACTGCGGTGACTGCAAAAGCAGGCCTTCAATCGCCCAACTGATCAACTGTTCACGGCGTGTTTAATTTGGCGGAGTGTTTAATTTAATTCGGCGTGTTGACATCCTCTGCCAGATAGGTATAGACTGCCTGCGAACTTCGTTTATAGTCAGGTTCACTAAACCCTAAACCATAGAATTTTTCATATGAGACCATTACCATTTACAGATCTGCCGATTTGGCCTGCAGGCAAGGCTCCGTACGTTGTTGTGGGCGACGCCCAGAACCGAGAGCGATTTTTGGAAGGAACCGATGCGATTGACCGCATTACAGACGTGTCGATCCCGACGCTCACATTCAGCCCAGCAACAGGGCCGGAACCTCGTCCCGCCATACTGATCTGTCCTGGTGGGGGGTACAATATTCTTGCTTGGAATCACGAAGGCACGGCGATCGCCGCCTGGTTGAACGGCAATGGAATTTCTACGTTTCTACTCAAATACCGCTGTCCTGAGCGCAGAGCAGCGGCAAAGGCTGATGCTGTGCGCGCGATGCGACTTATCCGTTCTCGGGCGAACGAGCTGAATCTCATTGAGAACAAGATCGGCATCATGGGCTTTTCTGCTGGTGCACACCTAGCGGCTCGAGTTTGTAATCTCGGAGCCGATCCTGTGTACGATGCTGTTGATCTTGCCGACGGCTGTAATCCACGCCCCGACTTTTCCTTACTGATCTACCCAGCGTACATTAGTCGAGACGGATTCGAGACCGATCCGGAGCTTGAAATCTCGGAGATGACGCCTCCGGTTTTCATGATTCAGGCTGAAGATGACAAACCGTTTATTGACAGTAGTCTTGCATACTTTATTGCGCTGAAAAAATTTGAAGTGCCTGCAGAGTTACATTTGTTTTCCCATGGAAAGCACGGCTATGGGATGTTCCGTACAGGCAATGCCACGGACGCATGGATGTCGCTCGCTATTCGCTGGTTCGAAACGGATGTGATGAAGTCGCCAACGTGGTAGAGTTGTAATGAAACCACTTTTAAATATAGACGATATCCAGCTTGATAAGCCTTCGCTGATTGAGGCGTCGGCGGGGACAGGGAAGACGTACACGTTGGCAGAGCTTTTTATCCGGGCGCTGAAAGAAGTGCCGGAGGCATCGGTCGAGTCGATCTTGGTTGTCACGTTTACCAACGCAGCAGCAGCCGAGTTGCGGGGTCGCCTTCATGCGCGTCTCCTAGAGGAACGCGCCAAAGTTCCGAAAACGTCTGGTAGGGAATTTAAACGGTGGAATGACGCGCTGCTGACCTTCGATAAGGCGAGCATCACGACGATTCACGGTTTCTGTGAACGGATGCTCGCGGAGTTCGCTTTCGAGGGCGCACTTCCGTTTAACACCGTGCTGGATGATAGCAGTGCCGAGGTGGTGGGTGAACTGGTTTTCGATTATTGGCGCCAAAAAATATACTCAGGTGAAATTGATTCTGAAGTAATTCGAGAATGCGGTATGTTTACTCCCGGTGAGATCGCGGCGTTGACCGCGATGTCCATTGCAAAGCCTCTCGCACGGGTTGAGCCGGCGCATGCTCAGATCGATAAGCGAAGCATTGAGGCGGTCGAGAAATTGCGGCTTATGTTTCCGGTTAATCCTAGTGCGCTAGGCATTAGGCCGAATTGGACAAGTCAAATTTCTGACTTCAACGCATTGCGTGCTTTGTTTGATGCTTCAGACTGGGCCCAGATGCCGGATGAGGTAAAAGCTTCACGCGTACTTGAATCCTCGAAGGCCATTGCAAAGGCTTCCGGCAAGGGACTTGCTGCTGTTGTTGAGCTTCTCGGTGTGATTCGTGACGGGTTTATTCCGCTGAAAATCCGCATGATGGTTGAGGCGCGGAATGAGCTGGCGAAACCGGATGCGGAAGGCCTCACTCTCGTTGGACGAGAGATTCGCCGACACGGTGTCCGGACCTTTGATGACATTCTGAACGATCTGCGTTTAATGCTGGAGGGCAGTCCGGATGCAGTCGATGCGATGCGCAAGAAGTTTAAGATTGCGATGATCGATGAGTTCCAGGATACGGATCCCGTGCAGTGGCGGATTTTCCATAAGGTGTTTATGGAGGGGCCAACGCCGCACCGGATTGTGGTGGTGGGTGATCCGAAGCAGGCAATTTACAGTTTCCGTGGTGGCGATATTGATACCTACTGCAGCGTGCGCGACGAAATTGCTCGGGTGGGTGGCAGTGTATGGACCCTGACAACGAACTACCGATCTGAGCCCTCGGCTGTTGATGCCGTGAACCGCGTGTTTTTGTCGAAGGACGAGGCCAAGCCGAATGCCACTTTTGAAAAGCGCGAGGGGAGTTCGGGAATCGGGTATACCTCGATCAATGCGAAGACTGCAAAGGCGGATACGAAAAGCATTTTGCTGTTGCAGCGGGCAGACTCGGAACCGCTCAGTGATCCATCGGTTAGCACGGTGTCGGGCGTTGTGATCAAGAAGCTCGGATCCGGCGCGTCTAACGAAATCGCCGCGGACGTGGTCGCTGAAATTCGGACGCTTTTGAATCCTGACATCTGGAAGATTTTCCGGTACGAGAAGGATGCCGGTGGCGTTTGGAGTCGAGGTGGGGGACGTGCAGTGAGACCGGGCGATCTTTGCATTCTCTCGGACAAGAATGACACGGCGCGATTCTTTCACGACAAGCTTTGCCTCAATTCAATCCCCTGCACCATTCGAACGGAGAAGAGTGTTTTTTCTGAGGAAGAAGCGGGTTGGGTGAATTCGCTTTTGACGGTTGCAATGAGTTCCGCGCGCAAAGGCTTTGGGAGTTTGCTTGCGACACCGATGTTCGATCTTGAACCGAGTGAGATGGTGAAGCAAGTGGAAGGGAGAGCCGAAGGATTCGCGGCCATCATTCGTGCAGAGCGTGGGAAGCTCGACGCATACGGTATCCAGAGTTATTTTGCTTCCGTTGCTGAGTTGTGTGGCATCAAGCACCGTCTTCTGGGAGGATCGCTCGGTGAGCGGCATTGGACGAATCTTTCGCAGATTGTCGAAGTGCTCGGCAACGTTGCCAAGACGAATCATCTCACTCCAGAAGCACTACAAGATTGGCTTGAAGAGGCGATCGCAGATTCTGGGGAGAAAGCGGCCGAGTACGAGTTTCGTCTCGACAGCGATGCCGAATCCGTGACGGCGATGACCATTCACAAGAGCAAGGGGTTGGAGTTTCCTATTGTGTTTATTCCCGAGTTTGACAAGGGTGGAAAACCACCCCGTGAGGTGGATACTTTTCATCGGAAGGGAGAAACGATCCTCTCCTGCAAGCTTGATGCGGAAGGTGTGGCGAGCAAAACGGCGGAGAGCCTAGAGGAGTCCGTTCGCAAGCTTTATGTCGCCGTGACGCGTGCCGTACACAGAACGTATCTCTACATCGACGATTTGGACTATGCGCTCGAAAAAAACGCAAAAGGTGTGATGGGGCATTTGCAGTCGACGGGTAAAGTGTTTCAGTTCCCAGATGAGGATCTGAAAGAAGGAACGGTGACAGTTCAAAAGAAAGAAGAGGGGGTTTCACCAAATTACGAATTACGAATTACGAATTACGAATTAATTCCTAACGATGTCTATACGAGTTCAAATGCACCGAAGCTTGTGCCACCGCAGGAAGTGAATCCGATTGCAAAGCCTTGGATTGTCACGAGCTTCTCTGGAATCAAAGAAGGATTAAAGGGCGAGGAGATCGAAGTTGTGGTGCATGAGGGAACGAGGGAAGCTGGGGACGATGAGCGTGTCCAAGCGGATAAAGATCCGAAAGACCCCACCGTAAGTTCGTTCCCTGCACGTTACACGCTGGGCGGTGGCACTGTTTTCGGCAATGCAATCCATAGTGTGTTTGAGGCGTGTCCGTTTGATGCTGAACTCGATGTCATTCGTGAGCACATCGACAAGCAGCTCAACGCGTGGCACTTGCCCGACCTTGCCACGGACGATGAGGCCAAACACGAATTAGCGAAGATGGTCTACGATACGCTTCATGCACTGATTCCTGATGCCTCGGGTAACACCTTTACGTTGGCGGGAATTCCGGCGGCGAAGCGCCGCTGTGAACTTGCGTTTTATTTTCCACTCCCCGATGGCAAAAGCACGGAAATGCTCTTGGCTCTCTTTAGAAGTTGGGGAGGAATTTACGCACAATCGCTTGTTGGCATTGGCGCAGTCGACCGAATGCTCCGCGGCATGCTCAAGGGGTACATCGATCTCATTTTCGAGCACGATGGAAAATACTATATCGTCGACTGGAAGACGAACAAGATGGATGCGGATCTCGAGTCTTTTGAAATCGATCCCGCTCATCCGCTAGAGAGTCGCATTGCCAAAGAGATCGCGCATTCGCAGTATGCCATTCAGTGGGCGCTCTACGCTGTTGCGCTCCATCGCCATCTTCAGAACACGCTCCACGGTTATCACTATGCCACACACTTCGGAGGCGTGCGGTATTGCTTCGTGCGCGGCATGTCCCCCGAGCGGCCTAGCGCCGGTGTCTGGGTGCAGACTCTGCCACCGCCGGACGCGATGGCAGAGCTCGATGCATTCTTTGGTGCGATGCGTGAACGCACCGCATCTGCTACGTGAATGGAAAATTATTTATGTGGAAAACCGTTTTTGATGCTTTGCTGCCTGTTTTGTTGATGATTCTGCTGGGTGCAGGGTTGCGGCGAATCCGTTTTCTGTCAGAGGAAGTTTTTGACGGACTGAATCGGCTTGCTTTCTGGGTAGGCTTACCATGCTTGTTGTTCATTGAGATTTCTGGTGCTCATGTGTCCGGTGGCGATGCTTTGCGTGTTTCGGGTATCATCATGATCACTTCGCTTCTCATGCTGGCGCTTGCCTACGGTGTCGGACGGTTTCTCCATCTAAAACCTCCTTCGTTACGCGTCTTCAATCAAGGCGTCTTTCGTGGTAATTTGGCTTACGTTGGCTTGCCGGTCGTTTTGTTTGCGCTCCCACTGGATACCGACATTCGCGCAACCGCAGTACTGGCTCTGGCACCGACGATTCCATTCTATAATATTCTGAGCGTTATGGTGCTCATGCGACCTGAATCTGGAAGTCGCGGCCGGAGGCTTGTGAGTATGCTCGGCGGCATGATTCGGAATCCGTTGATTATTGCCTGCTTGCTGGGTTTGACGGTGCTGGCACTGAAAATCCAGTTGCCAACGGCTTTGCACCGTGCTATAGAAGGCATCGGGAGAGTCGGGCTGCCAGCGGTGCTCCTTGCGCTGGGTGCTTCCCTTGCACAGAAACGTGTGCATGGCCAACGTGTCGTCGTATGGGTAGCGGCGCTGATGAAGGTTGGGTTTATGCCGCTGGTGGGATTTTTTGTCTCCCGAAGTTTCGGGCTCGAAGGGCCGCTCCTTACCGTTTGCTTGCTGTATTTGGCAACACCCACGGCTGTCTCCTCCTTCGTTATGGCCGATCAGATGGGCGCGGATGCGGAGCTGGCCGCCGCCATCGTCGTCGTGGGTACGGTGCTAGCCCTTCCGGTGCTGGCTGGGATTCTGCTGTTTTTTAGTTGCTAGTCTCTAGGGGCGAATCGCAAGCCGAGATTATGATTGTGTCATCATGAGTCAACTGTTAGACTTTTCGGCATTTGCGTAGCGCGTGTGCGCAGGGCGTGATCGTTCGATTAAAATTTTTGACTTAGAGGGTTGAAAACAATGCCAAAGAATAAGGTTCCCGTGTCGGTGCAGTTGTGGTCGGTGAGGAATGAAGTGGCGGCGGATTTATCCGGTACGCTTGCTAAGTTAGCAGGGATGGGCTACGTGGGCGTAGAGACGGCAGGGCTTGGCAAGACATCGACTTCGGAGTGGACGAGGATTTTGAAAGATAACGGTCTCGCCGTTTCGGGTGCGCACATCGGGTTGGACTCGGTGATGGGGACTACGTTGACCGAGACGCTTGAAATGTACGGGGAAATCGGATGCCGTCGCTTTACAATCCCTTCGCTCGCTCGGTGTTATACCGAGAGTCTCGATGGTTATCGCCGAGCCTGCACGGCCTTGAACACGGCGGCAGATCGCGTAAAGGCTTTGGGTTGCACGGTTGGCTATCACAACCATGATTTTGAATTTAAATTTGTAGAGAACCGAATTCCCTTTGCGCTGATGCTGGACTTCCTAACCTCGGATGTTGAGATTCAGCTCGACGTGGGATGGGTCTACAAGGCCGGGTGTGATGGTGCGGCTTACGTGCGGAGTCTGCCGGGGCGGTCCAAGACGATCCATGTCAAAGCTTTCAAGCCTGGTGAAGAATCTGCTGTTGTGGGCGAAGACTCAGTGCCTTGGGTCGATGTCTTTGCGGCCTGCGAAACGGTTGGTAGTACCGAGTGGTATGTGGTTGAGCACGAGAACTACGAGGTACATACGCCCATGCAATGCGTGGAGAAGTGCATCGACAATCTCCGTGCGATGGGCAAGGTGTAACACGTGGCTCAGACCGCGATGCGGCCGCCTGCAATGACGTGGCGGATCCCGATGGGATAACTGTGCGGGGCGGTGTAGGTGGCGGTGTCTTTAATTTTCTCTGCATCAAAGATGGTGATGTCAGCGAAAAATTCTTCTCGGATCATGCCACGCTTTTGGATGCCGAACGCTTGGGCGGGGAGCGAGGTTATTCGTCGCACAGCCTCTCCGAGGGACATCAATTTTTCGTCGCGGCACAGGGCGAGAAAACGTGGAAATGTTCCGTACGCCCGTGGGTGTGAATGCTCATCGGAGAGTACGCCCTCGGGTGATCGTAGTGAGGCATCGGAGCCCACCATGACCCAGGGTAGCGAATAGATTCGCCGCAGATTATCCTCCGACATACCGAAGAAAAATCCGCCCGTGCGCAGTTCGTCCGCCTGCACGATTCGCAGCAGGGCTTCTGCTGGCAGACACTGCCACGTGGTTGCTATCGAGGCAATGTTGCATCCACGGAATTGCAAGTTGGCCTTGCACCAGGTTCCGCCGACCATGACGGTACTCCAGTATTCTGGTGAGCGTTCGCTCGTTATTTCATCGACGATTCGATTTCTTGTGGCAGGGTCTGCAAGACGACTCATGATCTCGGTGCGTGTTCCGCGTTCTGCCCATTCAGGGAGGATGATGTCGAGATCCGTGGCGGCAGCGGTGTAGGGGTAACGGTCGGCATACACGAGAAGACCGTCAGCCCGTGCGCTCTCGATGCGTTGGATCGCCGTTTCCAGAAGATGCCAGTTGGCGGGGCCTGAAGTTTTGAGGTGTGAGATTTGAAGCGGGACACCAGATAGACGGGCGGTTTCGATCGCTTCGTCAATGGCCTCAATCAACTTAGCCCCTTCGTTACGGAGGTGCGTGGCATAGTGTCCACCGTGCCGCGTGCATTCTCGCGCCAGTGCATGGATTTCCTCGGGGCGTGCATGGCAGGCGGGTTGGTAGAGCAAGCCCGTTGTAAATCCTGCCGAGCCGTTATCGAGTTCCTCGGCGAGGAGGCGAACCATCTGCCCTGTTTCCTCTGCGGTAGCGGGACGTGCATCCAGACCCATGACCGCCATGCGGAGATTACGATGGCCCGTCATGCAAACAATGTTCATCATCGCGTCGAGGCCGGCGATCACTTCGCGATATTCATTCATCGTATGCCATTGGCGCGAATACGTGTGCGAGGCCCAGTCCGCGGGAAGGGCGGCACCGCCGACGAGCGGCGAAGCGGAGACTCCGCATTGACCGACAATTTCCGTGGTGATGCCTTGATGGATCTTGCTCGGTGCTGCTGGCTGCAGCATGATGTAGGTGTCGGAATGGGAATGAACATCAATGAAGCCGGGCGCAATGCAGAGACTCGCGCAGTCGAGGATTCGGGTCGCCGTTGCTTTGCCGAGTTGGCCGACAGTTTTAATTTTGTTTCTACAGATTCCGACATCGGCACGGGATGGTTCTGCGCCCGAACCATCGGCGACGATTCCGTTTATCAGCAAAAGATCGAAGTCGTTTCGGGTTTCCATTAGGTTCCTCCTGTTTCAGAAGCTTGCTCTGATCTCTCGGCGGCATCGGGGCCGGTCGAGAGGTTGTCGCTGCCTTCTGGCGGGGGTTCTTGCGGCACATTGATCAGAGCAGGAGGTTCGAGTAGTAGTTTTATTTGTTGCTGGACGCCAGAGATTTCATCCAGTTGCAGGTTGGGATCCGTGATGAGCAGTACTTCACCTGACTTCTTGTGTTCGTAGACGCGGACGATGGTGCCATTGGGAGAATGCCGGACGTTACGTTCGATCAAGATCTTCTTGCGTTCGAGCATGACCGCGAGGATGAAGATCACTGCTGTGTTCTCGTCGCTGTCATCGTCTTCGATCAGTTTACGCAGGAGAGACTCAGCGGTTTCGCGTGGTAGCGGCTCGGGTGCTGGGGGCTCTGGGGCAGTGTACAGACTGTGCCACAGGCTGATCCAATCGGTGTCCTTGAGGTCTTCCCGGCAAACAGGGCAGATATCGAGGCGGACAAAATCTGGTGGCTTCGTTTGTTTGGGGTCTTTTACCTGCGCGGCGATTCGTTCGGCTAACAGCTCCTGCACGATGGGCGAGGCGAAATCGGCAACAACGGAATAGCAACGCTCGCCATCGATAAATTCTCGGGAGCATTTATGGCACGTGTGGGATCGTGAGCGCAGGTTCCATTCAGTCATGGTTAGTCTTCAATGCCGAGGCAGCGTGGCATGCTACCGCAGCAGGGGAGTTGCGAGAGTTCGAGAAGTGCGGCATCAATGTCCGCCCGTTTTGTTTTGTGGGTGAGGAATATTATGGTTGCGAGCCCAGGTTCTTCTTCTGGCATATTTTTTTGCAGAGCGGCGGAAATACTGACCTTGTGCTTGGCGAAGACACCGGCGACGGCGGCAAGCGAGCCGGCGTTGTCGGCGAGTGCGATGCGGACATAGAAGCTGGAGATGACTTCGCCCTTGTTTTTGATGTGTACGGTGCGTGTTGTTTTGGGAATCGCGATGCGACAGCTAGCGCCACTAACGAAGCTGCGGGCGATGTCGGCAATGTCGCCGATGACGGTGCTGGCCGTTGGCATGCGTCCGGCACCGCGTCCGTAGTAGAGTGTTTTGTCGGCAAGATCACTTTTGACCATTGCCGCGTTGAAGACGCCCGACACGGATCCTAGCATGCCATCCTTCGGAACGAGGGTGGGTGCAACGCGGATCTCAACGCCGTCATCGGCGTTCTTGATGATGGCGAGCAACTTGATCCGATAGCCGAGTTCAGCGGCGAAACGGATGTCTTCAGCGTCGACGACATTGCGGATGCCTTCGACGGGGAGCGTATGAACGTCGGGGGAGATGCCGTAGGCGATGGCGGCGAGAATAGATGCCTTGTGTAGCGTGTCGAAGCCATCGACATCAAGCGTTGGATCGGTTTCTGCAAAGCCGAGTTTCTGGGCGTTTGCGAGAACCTCCTCAAAGGGAAGGCATTCCTTCTCCATGGTGGTGAGGATATAGTTACAGGTGCCGTTCAGGATGCCGTAGATGGATTCGATTCGGTTGCCCGCAAGGCCATCGCGCAACGCGCGGATAATCGGAATGCCGCCGCCGACGGAGGCACCAAAGAAGATGTCGACGCCCTGATCGGCTGCCAGCGCGAAGATCTCGGCGCCATGCTCGGCAAGGAGTTTCTTGTTGGCGGTGACAACAGGCTTTCCTGCGGTTAGTGCTGCGCAGACGAATTTCTTGGCGATGCCGCATCCGCCGATCAGCTCAACGATGATGTGAACACTGGGGTCATTGATGACCGACATTGCATCTGTGGTGAGCATCCCTTCAGGTATCTGCACGCCACGGTCTGTTGTGATGTCGAGATCTGCGATCTTATGCAGCACGATGTCGATCCCGGTGCGTTCAGCCAATGGGACGCGATTGTTGATCAGGCCTGCGGCAACGCCGGCGCCTACGGTTCCGAATCCTAGTATTCCAACTCCGATTTGGGTCATGATCTGCTCTTCTGTCTTTGGTTGTTAATAGGAGAATGTTCTGTCTGCCCTTCAGCCTTGCCGTATGCGCGCGACTGTTTTACAATTTCAGGAACGATGCAAGGCGCTGCTTCTTCTCGGAGACGACATCCATAGCCCCAGGATTTTCGCCGCGCCCTTCGATTTCGCGTGGGGGTGTTCGGCCCTGTGTGACTTCGCGTCCTGTCTTCCCCTTGCGCTCGTTCCGAGCTTTTTTAGGAGCCAACTTGACCTTTTTCTGGCCTGATATCGTACGAATTGACGTGTTGTCGCTTGTGGTGCCTACATTTCGTCCAGACGAGCGCGGCTTCGGCTTGATCAAACGATTAAGGCGTGTGATCAGCTTATCGAAACCTGTGCCATCGACGGTTGAGGTTTCGATGGGTCGGAGTCCCGTCTCCTTTTTGAATTCCTTCAGCAGCTCTTTGGCACCGGGCAAGTCCATCTTGGTCGCCACTACCACACTCTCGCGTTCCAGAAGGGTGGGGTCGCGCATTTCAAGCTCATGGCGCAGTGTCGTATAATTCTCGGCTGGTTTTCTACCGTCCTCGGCGGCCATGTCGATTACGAAGACCAGCACTTTCGAGCGTTCGATGTGGCGCAGGAAGTCGAATCCGAGTCCAACGCCTAGATGCGCGTTTTCGATGATGCCTGGGATATCGGCAACTCGGAAGCTTGTGAACTTCTCAGGGAAGACAACTGTCCCGATAATTGGGTTGAGTGTGGTGAAGTGGTAGGCAGCGACCCTAGGTCTTGCGCTGGAAATTTTGGAGAGAAGTGAAGATTTCCCAGCGCTTGGAAAGCCGACAAGGCCGGCATCGGCCATGATCCGAAGATCGAGCCGAATGGGCAGTTCGTCACCGTCGAGACCAGGCGTGAATTCTGTCGGAGCCTGGTGGTCTGCTCGCTTGAAGTGAATATTTCCTAAGCCACCTGTGCCGCCCGTCGCCACCTGCAGCATTTGTCCGTGCTCCATAATTTCACCGATGGGTTCGTCGGTATCCGCGTTTTTAGCAACAGTACCGAGAGGGACGGGAACAACAAGATCTCTGCCATTCTTGCCGTGCATGCCGCGTCCGGAACCGCCACCGCCGTTTTCGGCGAAACGATGAGATTCGAAGAAAACGGACACGAGAGAGTCTACATCTTCATTTCCGATAAGGATGACGTGACCGCCACGGCCGCCGTCACCGCCATCCGGCCCACCTTTTGGCACGAATTTTTCGCGGCGAAAACTGGCAGAGCCGTTTCCTCCTTTACCTGCGCGAGCGTACATTAAAGCGGTGTCAACAAATTGGCGTGATTTCATGGACAGCAAGGGTATCAAACGCATGGAGAAAAGTCCAATACGGAGTTTTTATGTTGCGCTTATGTTGCGTCCTCCGGGCGCACTCACTGTAAAAGGAATACTGGGAGTACTGCTAATAGAAGGAAACGATAAGAAAGAAGCGGCGTCTCGCTTTCCGAATTCACGCTTTTGAGCTTAAGAGTCAACGAAGCGTGCTTTTAAGATCAATTTTTTTAGAACGACTTTTTTTGAGTTGCATTTGAACGCAGAATCATTTATTCTGCTCGCATTGGTTTACAACTAGGTAAAACAGAGTCGGGGAATTCCGCCATGGGCAAGCTACTTAAAGTACTAACAGTTTTCATTCTACTCCTCAGCATCTTGGCTTTTGTCATGGGGCTGTCGAACTTCAAAAAACGCGAATTGCTGATCGGTCGAACACACGCTCTCGAGGAGAAGATCGTTCAGCTCAGCGTGACTTTGGAGGAGAAGGAGCCGGTATTCGATGGTGTCCTTAGCCATCCAGAGCGCGATGTCGACGAGGTTACAGCTCGCCCGTTGGACATGCCGAACAAGACCGCCTTCTGGGGAGACTACAACGACTCGCTTGAAGTCTTGAGCACACCAACGATGAGGCTCGATAATGATAGCTCTCGGCTGCAGTTGCGCACCTACTATCTCTTGGATGCCGAAGGCCAAATTGTTAGCGACATTCAGAAACGCCCGAAGACGACAGGCGCGGGAACGATGGATGAGCTCCTCAGCAAAGTTCTTGAGAGAGCGAGCGCTCAGTTTAAGCGGCTCAACAGCACCCGTACCCAGTTGACCAAAGTCCGGCAAGAGCTTGAATCCGTTATCGAACTGCTCAACACGGAGAAGAAGGAACGCCGCCTTAACCTCGGTAAGATCGAACAACTTGAGGCGAAATTTGGTGAGCTAGAAGCGGAGATTGGCCGCCAAAAGAGCGAGGTGGCACGCCTTGAGCGAGAGAAGAGCGAGTTAAATGATACGATTAACGACCTTCGCGCTACCATTGCTAAGAAGGACGAAGAGCTTGTTGCTTACGACAATCGAGTTAAACGGCTCGAAGAAGAAATTAAGAAATCTACGATTCAAGGTGGTGGGGGGGACAAGCCCTTATCTGAAGATACGAAGCGTACGATCCAATTGACTGTTGGTGTCAAGGGAGCCGTTGTCCACATTGATCCTGAATGGGCTTATGTCCTTGTAAAGCTCACGCCTGAAGCGGCTGACGAGATCACGGCGGGTGGTGTATTCTCTCCTGTGGAAATGATGGTTCATCGTAAAACACCGTCAGGCGAGGTCATTGTGACGCGACTTCGCATCACGAATCCTCCCAACAAAGAAAATATCGTCATCGCGGATAACATGTACGGATGGGAGCAGGTGCCAATTGAAGCCGGAGACATCGTCATCTACTAAGAATAAGGCTGGTATCGTGTTGCTTCTTGCAGTTGCGGTGCTGGTTCTTTTTACTTCCGCTGGCTGCAAGGCTATGGCGAATCCCGATGGGACTGATCTCCCGTGGGCCGAACGGCCGAATTGGGAGTTTTCGCCTAATGTTCCGCAGTCGATGCTTCAGCAATAGACCAAAGAATGATGACGACTATGAAAATTTTTGTTTTCCTCGGAGCACCTGGTGCAGGCAAGGGGACAGTGGCTGCAAGAATAGCCCAGAAAACGTCTGCGCGGCATGTTTCAACTGGTGCGATGTTGCGCGAGGCCTTGAAAAAAGGTACTTCTGCTGGTCTCGCTGCAAAATCTTACATGGATCAAGGTGCGCTCGTTCCGGATCAGGTTTTGGTGGACATGATTGGCGAGCTGTTGGCTCTCGCATCTGCCGATTCTATTTTCCTTTTTGATGGTTTTCCTCGTAATGAGAGTCAAGCTCGCCAATTGGACGGTCTAGCTGTTCAATACCATGCAGACGTTAAAGCGGCGATTTGCCTCGACGTCCCAGAAGCCGTATTGCTCAAACGCCTCAGCGGACGTCGCGTATGCCCAGCCTGTAGCATGGGATTTCACGTCGAATCGCTCCCTCCGAAGCGGGAGGGGATTTGTGACGCTTGTGATGCTGCGCTTGTTATTCGTGCCGATGACAAGCCAGAAACCATCAAGCACAGGTTGGAAGTCTACGAAGAGCAAACGGCTCCGCTAATTGCTTGGTATACAAATGCAGGCAAAATCAGCCATGTTGATGGTGCCGGCGATGCTGGCGTGATTGTGGATCGGGTGCTTTCCGTAATGAACGGGTAAAGGAGTCTGAAATGTTCGGTTACGGTTCTCGCGATATAGAGACGAGCGTGAATCGCCTCTACAAGGCATTCAAATCGACCGCGGTTCGCTATCGTTATACTTTTCAACGGCCTGTTATTACCGTCGGCGGAAAGCCGAATGTTATTTTTCTCGGCAATCACTCCTCGGGTAAGTCTACGGTCATCAACAATCTACTCGGGGATCCTCCCGTGCAGAACACGGGCGTTGCACCAACCGATGACCGATTCACCGTCATTCGCTACGGTGAAACCGAGCAGGACTACTACGGCCCCGCTGCAGTCGGTCAACTCCCCGTTGAGTTTGCTTCGGTCATTTCCATGGGCCCCGCATTTCTTCAGCATCTACAGGTGAAATTTCGGAATCGACCGTACCTACAGGATGTTAACTTGATCGATAGCCCCGGCATGATCGACACGGCTGAAGGCACCTCAAAGCGCGACTATAATTTTACGGCCGCGGTGAGAAATTTCGCCGAGCTGTCGGATTTGGTCTTCTTCATGTTCGACCCCGACAAGCCCGGCACGACGGCTGAAACCGTGTCTGTGCTGAGCAAATGCATGTTCGGTATCGAATTCAAGTTGCGTGTCTTGCTGAACAAGTCCGATACGTTCGACAGCATGTACGACTTCGCCCGAGCCTACGGGACGCTTTGTTGGAATTTGGCGCGTGTGTTGCGAATGAAGGATCTACCGACGATCTACACGACCTATACGCCTCGCCCAGAAGCGCGTGTCAGTGCTAAGCTGGATTTGAACTGGTTCGATAAGCATCGTGGTGAAGTTCTCGAATTACTCAGAAATGTATCTCAGCGTCGGTTCGACAGTATTTTGGCGAACGTACATGCTGATTTTACACGCCTTTCCATTCAGTCGCGTGTGCTTTCGGCTGTTGCCTGGAAGTTGTTTTCACGGCGTGTTCGACAGGTTGCGGCTTTTACTGTGGTGACGGGTGCTGTAGGGGTCTTCGCGTGGTATCTTACAACACGCTTCCTCTTGCCAGACTTCAGTGAGGCCTCGGCCCTCTCTTGGCGCAGAGCGGTAGCCTATCTGATCACGCTTGTCGCGACGGGTGTCACTGGGTTCGCCATGGTGGTTTGTGCGCATTTTGGTTTCCGACGCCTCCGCGCTTCGCTTGTTTGCGGAATTGATCGTGTTTTCGAGGAAGAATATGCTGAATCGCTTGCGATTGGCGTCCGCGAAGATTTACGTCAGTACTGGGACTCGATTCGAGCCGATGTGGCCTCGATTATCAATTCTCACACAAAACTTCCTCTTCTGAGCTGGGGTGCCCGTCGGCGTCTTGAAGAGGCACTTGTCAGTATCGTGCCCGGGCTGACCTCGCGAACCCGCAAGTCGTTGCAGAAGGGGAATTGAAACCGTGCTCGTCGCCATCGATCGTTCTACGGCAACAGGCAGTGCCGCTTTGTTTTCAAAAAAAAGTGCTTTTTTGACCTCTGTGTCTTACACAGGGGGCTGCCATGGCGATGCGTTTGGCCTTCTGGAGGCGTTACTGGCGAAGTCGGGTGTGGCTGCATCTGAGTTAACTCGCTTTGCGGTGGGAATCGGGCCGGGGTCATTTTCGGGTATCCGATCAGCAATCGCCGTCCTGTCAGGGCTCGCTCTTCCTGTAAGAGCCAATGTCGAGGGCGTGAGCAGTGCCGCTGCCGCTAATGCAGCTTTCAGAGCGGGACATCCAGAATTTGATTCGGTGGCAGTTGTGGGAGATGCCCGCCGTGGCCATTTGTGGCTTTCGGTGTTTGAGGATAACACGATAATTCGAAACAACCTCGATGATTTTCGCGTGATTGATCGCGCGGCTGTGGCAGAGTCTATACCCTGCCACGCCGCCGTGGTGACTCCGGATATGGATCGATTGGGTTCGCTACTTCTGTCTGCATTCTCAAAAGACCGTGTTTTTTCAGTGCTGCCAACAGCCGAGGCCGTGGGCCGCCTCGCCATCCTCGGCTCTTCCGCGATGGCACTGCCGATTTATCTTCATCCGGCGGTCATGCCATAAGAAGTAGCGAGTTGTGAGTAGCGAGAGAAGGGGTTAGGTTCTAGGTTTTAGGCTTTAGCTGCTTCGCGCGAGATGCCGGAGGGAATTGATTAACATATAATGAAAATTATAAAACCTTGTCTTCCTAGTAAGGATTAGAATAGAATACGAACCCGTTGGTTGTTTTCAGTTATACAGTGGAGGTTCAATGCGTGGGCAAATTGATTTACCGGAATTGATAAAGACGGAGGCGGAGCTTGACGATTTGTTGGCGCGACCGTATCCGGAGCTTGTTGAGCTGTTGCGTCGGCTTGAGGGCGATGTGATGATTTTAGGTATCGCTGGCAAGATGGGGCTTACTCTCGGTGCTATGGCGGTTCATGCGGTTCGGGAATCGGGTGTTCCGCGAAACGTTTACGGTGTCAGCCGTTTCACTGACGAATCCGCCTGGAAGGCATTGCAAACCCAGGGAATCATTCCGCTGCGCTGTGATCTGCTCGATCCGGATGCGGTCAAGGCACTCCCGCGTGTGCCGAATGTTATTTTTATGGCGGGACGCAAGTTCGGCACGGTAGGCGAAGAAGAGTTGACGTGGGCGATGAATACCTTGGTTCCTGCCCATGTTTGTGCGCATTTTTCGACCAGTCGAATCGTGGCTTTTTCGACCGGGTGCGTTTATCCTCTTGTTTCGCGCGCCCAAGGAGGAAGTATCGAATCGGATGCTGCTGATCCGGTGGGAGAATATGCACAATCTTGTCTCGGGCGCGAGCGTATATTCAGCTATTTCAGTCGCTTCCACGGCATTCCAATCTGCCTGATTCGTTTAAACTACGCGCTTGACCTGCGTTATGGCGTTTTTCACGATCTGGCAACAACCATTTGGGAAGGGCGTCCTGTTGATCGGACCGTGGGCTACTTCAACGCGATCTGGCAGGGAGATGCGAACAATCAAGCTTTGCTGGCGTTGGATCTGTGTTCATCGCCCGCGACTGTGCTGAATTTGACAGGCCCGGAAACCATCTCTGTCGTCGAGGCTGCGGAAGCATTGGGTAGGCTCTTACAAAAGGACGTTCGGTTCACTGGCGAACCAGGTGACAAGGCGTATCTGAATAACGCCTCGCATGCGCATCGTCTTTTTGGTCTCCCACGCATCCTGAGCGAACAAGTCCTGCGCTGGACTGCAGACTGGGTTTGCCGAGGCGGTCGCACACTCGGTAAGCCGACACACTTTGAAGCTGCGGATGGTCGCTATTGAACTTAAAAAGGTTTTATTATGATGATTAACGCTATTCCGCAAACCTTGCTTGCCCAATTTCGCAGCGGGGGTGTAATTCCCGCGCAGCCCTTGGCTTTGAACGCGCAGCGCAAGCTCTCTGAGCGACATCAGCGCGCCTTGACGCGTTACTACGTTGAGGCCGGTGCAGCGGGTCTCGCCGTCGGCGTTCACAGCACTCAGTTTGAAATCAGGAAGCCCGAGTTTGGACTTTTTAAGCCGGTTCTCGAATTGGCTGCTGAGACGCTCGATGCGGCCTGCTCCGATACGGGACGGGAAATGCTAAAAATCGCGGGTGTCTGCGGAAAGACAGCCCAGGCAGTTGAGGAAGCAGCCTTCGCTCAGTCGGTGGGTTATCACGCCTGCTTACTCAGCTTAGCGAATTTACGGGACGCTGATGTGCCGGAACTTTTATCCCATTGTAGGGAAATAGCCAGCATTTTGCCCGTGATTGGCTTCTATCTTCAGCCTTCGGTTGGCGGGCGTCGCCTTCCGTATGCATTCTGGCGTGAATTTGCTGAGATTCCGAATGTTTTAGGCATCAAGGTGGCGGCCTTCAATCGCTACCAGACTCTGGATGTGGTTCGGGCTGTCTGCGATGCTGGCCGCGAGAAGGAGATCACACTTTACACCGGCAATGACGACAACATTGTCATTGATTTGCTGACGACCTACCGAGTCCAAACAGCGCATGGTGCAACGCATGCGCATTTCTCTGGTGGCCTCCTTGGGCACTGGGCCGTCTGGACGAACAAGGCGGTTACGCTGCTTGAGGAATGTCACCGGCAAGTCTCAGGCGGAGAGCCTATTCCGCAAGCGTTGCTCACGCGTGCGGTGGAGGTGACCGATGCAAACGCCGCGTTCTTTGATGCCGCCAATAATTATGCTGGCTGTATTCCCGGAATTCATGAGATCTTGCATCGACAAGGGTTGATGCCCGGCATTTGGTGTCTGAATCCGGCCGAATGTCTTTCCCCTGGGCAGTCAGAAGAAATTGATCGGGTCTATGCCGCCTACCCTCATCTGAACGACGACAAATTTGTCCAAGAGAATCTTTCTCGCTGGTTGTCTTAAATCAGTCTGTATGAATACGGAGTTTAGCTGAAATGGTGAAACCGCCCATGAAAACGGCACGGACCGACCAAGATCGGTCTACGGGCGATACGATGCGCAAGATGGCACCGTTCATTGCACCGTTTAAATGGAGGATACTGGGACTGGTTCTCTTGACGGCAGTGCTCTCGGTGTTGGCGATGTTGCCGCCCCTGTTCACGCGTGCGACCATCAACACGGTCATTGGCGAGAAGAACAGGGCATTGCTTCCCGTGCTTGCCACGATGATGATTGTGGTTCCAATTCTCCATGCTCTGATTAGCTATATTCAGGTAATTGGCGTTGCTTACATCGGGCAAACCTTCGTGTTGCGGATGCGTATGGCCGTTTATCGCCATCTGTTAGGACTTCATATCGGTTACTTTACTAAGCACAGTACGGGTAAGCTGACGAACCGGATCATGGGTGACAGTTCGGTGATGCAGCAGATGCTCAATGTTGGATCCGTGCAGGTGATCTCTGACCTCGTGTGTTCTTTTTTTGCTGTGGCTGCTACGCTTTATATCAACTGGCGTCTTGCAATCCCGATTGTCATCATTCTGGTGCTTTTCGTTGTCAATTATAATGTCAATATAAGCAGGATCATGCGCGCCTGGGTCAGTGTTCGGCAGGCTGAGGATCGCCTCGCGAGTGGTGTTCAGGATCGCCTCGTGGCGAACATGACCGTCAAGACATACGGTGCGGAAAATCGAGAGCAGGGCGTGTTCAACGCGCAGTCAGTAGCGGTGATGGATCGTCTCTATACCGGTTGGTCGGCCTCATCAGATTTCAATATCAACACCGGGCTGCTGCAAGATGTCGGCCGCATTTGTGTTTATTTTCTGGGTTGTGCGATGGTGCTCGCGGATGCCGCTTCTTACGGTGACGTGGTGGCCTTCACTGCCTACGCCATGCAGATTTTGTGGCCGGCGGTGCGATTTTCGCAACTTGCTGAGCAGTTGCAGAACGTCAGAATTTCCGCCGATCGTCTTTTCGAGATTTTGGATGAGAGGCCGGAGATTAAAAATATTCCCAACGCCTATCGGTTCGAAGACAAGGTCAGAGGGGATGTTGATTTCGATAACGTGAGCTTCTTCTACGAGCCAGGTAAGAAGATTATCAAGGGCATGGATGTCCACATCAAGGCTGGCGAGACGGTGGCGCTGGTGGGCCCTACGGGATGCGGTAAGAGCACGGTTCTTTCGCTGCTGATGCGGCTTTACGATGTTCAAGAGGGTGCGGTACGGATTGATGGCCATGATGTGAAGCACGTGGCCATGCAGACCTTGCGGCGGCAGTTCGGCATCGTCCTCCAGGAGTCGCTTCTCTTTCAAGTCAGCATTGCTGAGAACATCCGCTACGCTAAGCCGGATGCGACGATGGACGAGGTGATCAACGCCGCCAAAATTGCGGAGATCCACAACGATATCGTCATAATGCCCAAGGGTTACGAATCTGTCGTGGGTGATCGCAATGTTCAGCTTTCGGTCGGTCAGAAACAGCGGCTTTCGATTGCACGCGCGGTTTTGGCAAATCCGGCGATTTTGATTATGGACGAGGCGACGAGTTCGCTGGATAGCGAATCGGAGCATGCAATCCAGATGGCCATGGAGCGTTTCCTCGTCGGCCGCACGTCTTTTATTGTTGCTCACCGGCTGAGTACAATTCGAAACGCCGATCGAATTATTCTTCTTGATGATGGGGTCGTCGTCGAAATGGGCAGTCATGCAACGTTAATGTCGATCATCGGTGGTCAGTACCGCGAACTCTATGAGCGGCATTCTGGAAAGGGGGTTATCAGTGAAGGAGAGAATTGATCGCGCCCCTAGGATGAAGCGTCCGCCTCGCTATACGCTGCGCGATGTTCCGTATCGTCCGCCGCGCGAAGAGCACGATACCGCCGGAGCCTTCAGGTTGGCGGTGGAGTTCTTCCGGGCGTACCTGTGGCCGCTCAGAGTCAAACTCTCGATTTATATCGCCGTGGCAACGATCAATGCCTGCTCGGTCTACTTGATGGTCTACTACAGCAAGATTGTCGTTGATGACATTCTCATGATCAACGTCACTGCCACGATGCCACCGCCTGCTCGCGAAACGCAGACGCGACTTGCTGCTGTGGATTCGCCTTTGACTTCACCACGGAGAACGGAGTCTTTAAATTCGAAGGGCGACAGTCCTGTGGCGACGCAACGCCGCACGATGGGTAGTGCGTCTGAAACGCAACACAGCAGGAACCCGGGACTGAGAAAAGCGAATGCGGCAGGACGGCTGCTGTTCATCTTTTCTCTCTATCTTGGAACGATTGTTTTGCTAAATCGCGCGATACGACAGGTTGTGCTCATGCGGCACAGCATCGGTCACGATCTGTCTATTAATCTCCGTGACGACGTTCACCGGAAAATCGTATCCATGTCGAGCATTTACCACAAGTCGACCTCGCCGGGACGTCTCATGGCGCGAATTCTCAATGATGTCAACGTATTGCGCGACCGATTGGTGATGGACACCGAGACGCTGGTGTCGCAGACGCTGATGTTTCTCCTCGGGTTCACCATTCTGCTTCGAATTAACTGGATTTGTGCCCTCATCGTTGTATTAGCGATGGTTCCTTACAGCTTGGCGATGGGTTCCAGCCAAGTCAAGATGAGAGTCTTTAATCGTGAACTTCGCCATTCGAATGCGTGTCTTTGGGGTCTTGCTTCACAGAAACTCGATGCCATGAAGGCCATTTTTGCGTATGGACGTGAACGCATAGAGGCGGTGACGTTTTTCCGGCTTTCGGCCGTCATGCAGCGCGATTCTATCAGGCAACAACAGATCGGTGCTTCCGTAGGGCGTTCCGCCCAGTTGGTCTCGACGTTGACGACACAGGGAATTTTTGTCTACTGCGCCTCTCAGGTTTTGGACAACCGTATGACGCTCGGTGAAATGATGTTCGTGACGAGTGCTGTTGCCAACCTATTCACGCCTGTCGTTCACTTAACGAACCTCACCGTCTCATTCTCCAACTTGCTTGTTATCATGCAGCGTATTTCACACATGCTCAAGAGTGAGAACGTTATCAAGGAAGACCCTGATGCAATACCGCTCGTCTTGCCGCTAACTCGCGGGATCAAGATCGACCATCTCTCCTTTTCATACGGGAGCGAGGCCCCCGATGTGCTCCATAATATCAACGTGGAACTTCCCGCTGGGTTGTGGGTTTGTATTATGGGACCGAGCGGCGCAGGGAAGTCGACGCTGGCGGGACTCCTCGCACGCCTTTACGAGCCGACGTCGGGATCGATTTATTTTGACGATGTTCTGCTGAGCAAGGTCTCCATGCACTCCTTGCGCACGGACATGGCCGTCGTTCCGCAAGAAGCGCAGATCTTCAGCGGCACTATCCGCGATAACATTTCGTACGGAGACCCAGATGCCTCACCTAACGAGATCATGGCGGCCGCGCAGGCCGCCGATTGTCACGAATTTATCATCCAACTGCCCATTCAGTATGAGACGATTGTCGGCGAGAAGGGAACTTCATTATCAGGCGGACAGCGCCAGCGAATTTCGATTGCGCGTGCGTTGCTGACGGATCCAAAGATTCTCATCCTCGATGACTGCACGTCGGCGCTTGATGCCAATACGGAAGCGAAAATTCAAGGGACACTATCGAAGCTCATGCATCAGCGAACCGCTGTGATCGTTTCGCAGCGGGTGTCCATGGCCATGCGTTGCGACCGCATCCTCGTGCTGGAAAATGGCTATATGACTGAATATGGCACTCATGATGAACTCGTGAAAGCCGGCGGTTTTTATTCTCGCCTCTACGCGCAGCAGACGCAGGCGTGAGGCAGACGCGGGATGGGCGAATTGCTGTTGTTTTTCCGTCCGTATTGGTGTAAAATTCCGTCATTGTGCGTGATGATGAGTCGTGTTTTGTGTTGTTTACACCTAATTATTTAAGCGAGGTTATCCATGAAAAAAGTTTTAGCTGTTTCATTGTTGTTTACGATTGCGGTGTCTGCGTCGTATGCCGAAATGACGCGCCTGGGAAGCATGCGGGTCAAGAGTATGGCAGACATGGGGGCGGTAGCGTCGGCGCTAGCGATCATGGCCGAGCAGCCGTTGCTGGGAATGATGGCCATAGATGCCATGCAGCAGGGGGCTCAGCAACAATTTGGCGAGGTAGACCAGACGAAACCGATTTTATGTGTGCTGTATTCTAAGGCGGCACTCCCGGATCTCTCCACGGTTGATTTGGCGAATGACCCTGAAGCAGTAATGGCATTTGCCACGAACCTTGTGTATGCGGCCATGATTCCCGTTTCTCTGCCCACAGAAGATTATCTTGAAGCTCGCGGAGCCATCGATGTTGTTGATGGCGTGGCGAAGCTCGACGAGGCGCAATACGTTTCGTGTAAGGATGGCTATGCCATCTGGTCTAATGATCCAGACGGTGTCAAGCAGGCGGATTGCGATATGCCCTGCGCGCAGACCGCCTTCCTCGAAGCTGGGGTGATGGAGGTTGTTCTCGAGAAAGTCGTCCTTGCTAAGTATGCCGAGATCATGGAGGCAATGCAGAAGGTGAAAGCGACCGACACGGAATCCAGCCCGTTTGGCAGATTTGCCTCAGCCATCGCCGAGTACCAGAAGGCCCAGATGGAAACCGTGCGCCAGCTCATGGGAGAGATGGACAGGGTTGTGATGGGACTGAACTATGACTTGACCGGTGGTTTAACGATGGATTTTATGCTGGACGTTGAGAAGACTGGTACGCTTGGTAAGATGTTGGAGACGGCATCCGTGGTTGATCCTGACGCATACGCGCAGATTCCTGAAAATACCGACTTCTTTATGGTTTCCGCGAATGTTTCTGATATGGCGTTTGAAGCGAAGAAGGTCCTTGAAACGATGTCAACGACACTCGTCCCTTTGATCAAGGACGAGGACAGTAGGAAGGCGGCGGAGGCGATGATCGCTGAGGTTCAGTGGCTCTATGATAATACGGGCGAAGTTGTTGCATTTCTTGATCGCGACAAGGAAAGCCGTATCGTTATGGTGTCGAGATTGAAATCGAAAGATAACGCACGCTATCTGGTGGCGAGCAAGACGAGCGTCGACAGCATGATGCATATCCTCGGCAAATACGCCCCGGATCAGAAGTTCTTTACGTATGACGCGACATCTCGGACAAGCCTCATGGATTTTGAAGCTTTCATGGTGTCGATCATCGAAAAATTTGGGGAGGAGCCCGATGCCGAAGACATCGAGAAGATGATGGAAGCATTTGATGCGATTCTCGGGCGTAAGTTTGAGATGGTCTGCTGGGAGAAAGATGGTTACAACTACCAGCTCGGCAAAGCGGTCGGGTCTGACTACGAAATTCCAGTTGCATTAGACTCCTCCGTTATTGCTGATCGCATTAAGGCGATTATGCCAGCGGGAGCATCAGCAAAACCAATGCAGGTCTTTTCAGTATCACTCGGATCAATTATCAAGCATCTCGCACCGCGCATGATGAAGATTGCTGGAGAGGAAGACGATGGGAGTATTGAGATCTTCGACAACTTAGCCGATGCTGGTACGGGTGGAATCACGGCAGTTGTTTGGAATGAAAACGGCAAGCTCCGCGAGACCGTCAATATCTCGGCGGTAGAGATCAAGGGATTTTTCAAATTCTTCACGGCGATGCAGCAGCAGATCACATCGCAAGTCGAAACCGCTATGGGTGAACTCGAAGAGGGTGATGGCGAGGCCGATGATATGGATGCTACGGATGCGGAGGAAGCGACACCGGTTTCCGGTGAAACGGATGCCACGGATGACGCGACGGATACTGAGAAAGAAACGCCAGCTTCCAACGCCATACCACAGTAAATACAATGCTATTGAGCGATATCGGGGTGGTCTAGAACGATCATAGAATGGATGTCTTCTTGATCGCTCTGAACTGCTTTCAAAGCGAGTTGATAGCATCGATATCGATGCTGACCTGGACGCCTGAGGGTGGGGGAGTGGCGGTGATGCTGTTGCGAAGGGTTTCCGTAATAAACCCGATTCGCGATCCTCGCATCGTCAGTTGATAACGCCAGTTGTTTTTCATCTTCTCAAGTGGCGCGGGGCTTGGACCACCGAGGAGGAATTTTTCGGATTCACCGATGGCGTCCGCGAGGCACTGTGCATACGCTGCCACCTTATTCTGATCTTCTCCTTTGAGTGTCACGCACGTGTAGTGTGTGAAAGGCGGGTAGGCGAGTTCGGAACGCTCTTCGAGTTCGAGCGCGGCAAATCCCGCGAAGTCTTCCGTACGAGCGAATTGGATAGACGGATGTTCCGGCGAGAGGGTTTGAACGAGCACGTCGCCTTGGGTGGATCCGCGGCCGGATCGTCCGGCCATCTGGGCGATGAGCTGGAAGGTGCGTTCCGAAGCACGGAAGTCTGGAATGTGCAGACCGCTGTCGGCATTGAGAATCCCCGCGAGCGTGACGTTCGGGAAGTCGAGGCCCTTGGCGATCATCTGCGTGCCGATGAGGATGTCGATTTTCCCCGCGCGAAAACGGTCCAGAATTTCTTCATGACTGAACTTGCGGGAGGTGACGTCGGCATCCATGCGCTGAATTTTCGCAGAGGGAAAAATGGTTTTGGCAATGGTTTCGACGCGTTGCGTGCCGATGCCGCTGAACTTGTAATTTGGGTCGCCACAATCGGGACAGCGTGTGGGAACTTTTCGGAACGCACCGCAGATGTGGCAGCGCAAGATTTCGTCATCCAGGTGATACGTCATCCCGACCGAACAACTGTCGCAACGTTCGGCATGGCCGCATTTTGGGCACATCACGTTCGGCGCGTAACCGCGGCGATTGAGGAAGAGCATGGTTTGTTCGCCGAGTTCGAGTCGGCGTTTAACTGCTTCAACGAGGCGCTGGGAGAAGACGGGTAGGGTGCCGAGCTTGGCGACCTCGCCGCGCATGTCGACGATTTCGGTGTGCGGCATTTTCATGTCGACGGCGCGTCTCGACATCGTGGCGAGATGGTATTTCCCAGTCTTGGCATTGTGCCAGCTTTCAAGGGAAGGCGTGGCAGAGCCGAGGACGACGGTGCAATGTTCGTAGTGTCCGCGCATGACGGCGATGTCGCGGGCGTTGTAGCGCGGGGTTTCGTCTTGTTTGTAACTCGGCTCGTGCTCCTCATCGACGATGATGATGCCTAGATTTTCGACTGGGGCAAAAATTGCAGATCGCGGCCCTACGACGACGCGGGCCTCGCCGGTGTGGATGCGGTGCCATTCGTCATGGCGTTCGCCATCGCTCAATTGGCTGTGCAGCACGGCGATGACGGAGCCGAAACGTGAGGCGAAGCGTTGAATTGTCTGTGGGGTCAGCGCTATTTCTGGAACGAGGACGATGGCACCTCTCCCACACGCGAGGACTTCGGAGATGGCTTGGAGAAAGACCTCGGTCTTGCCGCTGGCCGTGACGCCGCGGAGGAGGACAGGTTTGGTGCGCGCCTTGGCGTCGGCGGATTCCATGACAGAGAGAATGAGCGACTTCGCGATTTGTTGCTCCTCCGTCAGCAAGAGGGCTTTCGAAGGCAGAATGGTTCGTCCTGCCATGGGGTCGCGTCGTTCCGCCTGTTCGGTGATAATGACAAACCGATCCTTCTCCATTTTGCGCACGGTGTCGGGTGAGATGTGCCATTCTCGGCAGAAAGCGGCCATGTTCACGCAACCCGATTTTGCGAGCAAGCCGAGGATCTCCTGCTGTCGGGCGGTGGGCGAAGGCTTGGTCTCGGGGATCAGCGTGGGAGCGTCTTGACCCAGCCTCGGTGATGCGATATCGACCATGAGGCGGGTCTTGAATCCGGAGTTTTTTTTGCGCACGGGCGCGGGGAGCATGGAGCGGAGGCAGAGTTCGATGGGCGCGATGTAGTACCCAGCCATCCAGTAGGCAAGGCGGATCATCGACGTGCTCAGCCACGGTCTTTCGCCTACGGTTCCCAAAATGGGTTTCAGGTTCCCTTTGTGGTTTGTATCTTCGGAAAGCGAAAGCACATACCCCTCGATGGTGCGAGGGCCGAAGGAAACCTTGACTCTTGTGCCAGGGTGAACCGAATTGACCATATCGTCAGGAACGATATAGTCGAATGTGCGGTCTACCGCAGTATCGGTGGCGACTTGGGCGATCAAGAGAAAAAAATTACGAATTACGAATTAGGAATTACGAATTGGGGAGCGTGTGGATTTTGCCACAAGAAACACAAAAAGAGAAGGTGGAAAGCGTGAGGGTATTATAGCATGGATATTGATCCATGAGTACACCAGAGTCAAAGCGATGAAGCCAGTCCGAAGCCGGCGTCAAAGTATCAAAGCGTCAAGTAGTCAAACCTGCCCATTTTTCGCTGCGCTGAGGCTCGGGCCCGGGTGGCATTTTGACACTTTGATGCTTTGACGCAGGAGGGAGTCGATCCGGTGCGAGGACGTCCCTCAGCCAAGGAAACGCGGCGGGGACGCCGCGTCTACACGAATGTGGCAGGGTTATGCTCTTTGCGACCCTTGCGGTTAAGTTTTCTCTATTTCCCACGGGCACAAAAAAAGGAGCTGGGAAAAACCAGCTCCCTGACAGAAATGATCCCATGTGCCTAGGAAAAGACAACAGACTGGAACCTATAATCTGCTACTTAACGATGGCCTTGACGACGGTGGCTTTCGTATTGGCGGTTGTTCCATCGGAGGAAGTGCCGAAGATGGAGCTACCGAAGAAGAGCTTGGCGTTGATCAGGTATTTCTTCTTGAGGCTCTGCATGGCACCGCCCTTCTGGATAAAGACGAAAAGTTGGTCGCCGAACGGCTTGTCTGGTCCGGTTCCAAGTTTTGCGCCAAGTGGGTTGGTGTTGTCAATCGTGTCGATGGCAGCGAAGGCCGCCAAGTCGGCAGTCCCAATGTCGAAGTTACGAGTGAAGAGGAAGGGTGTGTCATCGGAAGTTCCTTCATCGAGAGCTCCAATGTAATTCCAGACATTGCAACCTCCACTTTTGAACTGCTGCGAGTCCACTGCGGCTGGCACGCTAGCACCGGCAAAGACGAACCAACCTAAGTTGTCGATCGTCTTGCTGTCGATCAGATCGGCGAAGTACGTTTCGGAGTCACCTGTTGAATAGTCGATACCAGTTTTGCCGTCCTTGAACGTGGCTGCCGTGCCTGGCCATACGCTGCCCATGTTCATCGCTTCTCGCTCTGTGTTGACCGAGATGATGGCCAACACGATGTTCTTGCCGTTGTTTCCAACTTTCAGGGCGTTGGCGTTGACCAAGGCACCTTTGATCGCAGGGAAGAGCAGACCGGCGAGGATGCCGATGATGGCGATAACGACGAGGAGTTCGATCAGCGTAAAAGCTGAAGACTTGGATTTAGATTGAGTTTTATTCATTGTGTTCACCTTATTGTTATGGGGTAAAGCGTCATGACTCCGACAGGTGCCGGATTTACCGTAGCGGTGTCGCAAATTATCCCACAGGGCCGAAAGCAAAGTCAACAAGAATTTACACGGGCTTTGTAATCGGTTAGTGACCGGGGGTGTGGCAGGGTTTGTTGCGAGGGTAAGCGGAA
>CAZKJH010000014.1:0-35416 GCA_964553035.1 uncultured Lentisphaerales bacterium
CACTCACGACTAGCGACTAGCGACTGTAATCGGGCAGTCAACGGGGGCACCCCCCCGTCACTGACCGATTACTACTTCTCCAACATTCTTTCTTGAACTACGACCCCGAGTTGTGGAATACTAATGGCAGTTGAAAATCCCAACACTTAAGAAAGCGCATCTATCATGAGTCACTATCGTCATATCGTTTTATTCTGGCTGAAAGAGCCCACTGCAGAAAATATCGCAGCAGCGCGTGCCCAGCTTTTATCACTAAAAGGAAAGATCCCAGGCATGCTTTCACTTGAAGCAGAGAGCGATACGTTTCGTACAGAACGTTCCTGCGACTACTGCCTGAACACCGTCTTCAACTCAAGGGAATCCCTTGAAGCCTATCGATCACACCCGGCGCATCTTCCTGTGATTGCCTATATGAAGGAGCACACCCTCAAATCCTGCGCAGCCGACTACCCAATTTAGAGGTCGTAGTCGAGATTAGTCACCCGCACGCTTGCGAAGCGTCTTGTCGGCCATAAAGAGAGCACCCTTGGAACCAGCACTCATCTCCAACATCCAGATCACATCGGAAACATTGGACTCCTCCTCGACCTGTTCCGTAATGAACCACTGAAGCATATTTTGCGTGGCAAAGTCTTTTTCTGCAACAGCGATTTCAGCGATCTTATTGATCGATGCAGTAATGAACTTTTCATGGGTAAGGGATTCTTTAAACATAGCAAGCAAATCCGTCCATTCAAGTCTTGGGGCTTCCATGGCACCCAATTCTACCTTAGCACCTTGATCTTCAAGATATTTGGCAAACTTGAACGCATGCTCTTGCTCTTCTTTGAATTGAACAGCGAACCAGCTTGCTGCTCCTTTAAAGCCCTTGCTCATTGCATCATTTCCCATTGCCTGGTAGAGGAATGCGGAAAAGAATTCACGATTGATTTGCTCGTTAATCGCCTTGGCACATTTTTTACTGATCATAAATACATCTCCTTGTTTCACAATTATCGGAACGTCACATCCTAGTGCGTTACCTACTTAATATGGTAATCAGTATAGCAAATAATCTACACTATTCCAATCCAAAATAAAAAAGGATGGGCGGTATAGCATTCATCCTAAAATCTTACGGATAACATCCTCTGCCGTAAAATCTGGGCTTTCTTTCGTGCAAAAACGTCCCACGTTGACATAGTCGTCACCCAGCGTAACAATGCTTCGCTCGCAGGTGCCATCGGGAAGAACCTGTCCGTAGCCTATATCGCCAAAAAGGCCGTTGCAAATGCACTTTCGTCCTATTGTGTCTTCTCGTTTACCACCTTTTGCAACATAAGCCTCAATAGGTTCAGCTGCGCAACGATAACGGATCGAGCCGTTCTCTGCGAGATACGCTTCGCGCAAGAAGCCCATATCGCAAACTCGACGACGCGACTCATAAACTGACTGCTCAGAGAGGCTTCCCTCGAGTTGGGCAACTTTGAAAGGAAAACCGGTTGGCGAGGCAAGTGGATCCGTAAAGACCTTCCCCTTCCCTTCTAGCGCTTTCAGAATCAACGCAAGGCGAACGTGCGGCACGATACCGGAATCCGAGCAAAGAGCAAAAGGTGTTCCGACTTGGACGCCGGCAGCACCGCTGGCAATGGCGCGTTGATAGGCTTCGGGTGAACCGTATGCACCCGCCAGCCAAAAAGGAAGCCCCAGCTTTTTGATTGCCTCGAGATTGGCAATATCTCGTGGACCGTAAATTGGTTGCCCGTCCGGTGTCATCTCATGATGACCCCGTGGCGGTGCGTTATGCCCACCAGCCGTTGCTCCTTCGACAATAAAGCCCTCAAAGCTTCCACTTGCTTTCCGGAGCAGAATGTTCGCCAAGGCATCGGTTGAGATGATCGGCAGAAAGTCGGGGCGGAGCAGTTCGGGAAGATCAACAAATTCTTCAATATAATCGGCAGGGTTAAAGCTGGTAAAACTTATGGTGTCGGGTTGTGCTCCGTCGACATGAACGGGATATTTTGCTGTTTGGTGTTTTGAAAGAACATCAAGGACGTGGGGGACATCGACAGGAATGCCTGCGCCCATAACTACAACGGCGACACCTGCCAGCATAGCTCCATACATCGAAGGGAGATGCGGAAAACGAATTTTCTCTAAATAATTGATTCCAACAGGATTAGTATGCCCTTGGCGGGCGAGAAAAACCTCCACAAAATTCGACACAATACAAAGCTCGTCAAACCATCGAGACCCTTTGATTGAGGGCTTGTCTGTAAGTTTGTAGGGTTTCTTTTCGTCTTTACCGCCTGACACGAAAAGCTCCCCAAGCACACGCTGCGCCATTTTCGGGAAAGGAAAATGGGAAAGGGCAAAGCGCACTTCCCCCCCCTTGTCACCCTCTTGAAGTCTGCGTGCAAAAACCTGATCAAGTCCTGTCCCCGACACGATGCCAAGCTGCCCAAGGGAAGAGACCATGCGAGCTAAGTGCCAGTTTGACACCCCCACACCCATTCCACCCTGTATGATCTTCGGTAATTTAATCTTCATGGAAGTCTACTCCATTTCTCAAAATCATGTTCGCGTTGCGTCACAGTTATCTCCAAGCGGAGATTGTCATGGCTTAACGACACTAAAGTCTGCTTTTCTTAACCTTAACACATGTCACAGAAGACTACAACAAATGAAATGTTGTTTTTCTCGTTTTCACTCATTTTTTTGAGCTTTCGTTTTCGTTAGCTTTGTTAGCGTTGGCGACTTTGTAATCGGTCAGTCGCTGGGGTTGAACAATTCGGAGGAGCAACACCCACCAGACCGATTACGGCGACTTTCGTTTTCGTTATTGATTTCAGCCGCTCGTTGGTATAGTATGGTGTGGTTTTCAAAAATGGGTGAGTAACTCAGTTGGTTAGAGTACCTGGTTTACACCCAGGCTGTCGCCGGTTCGAGTCCGGCCTCTCCCACCACGTTTTTCAAGGACAAGCCTCGTAAATCCAATACTTTACGGGGCTTAATCTTTTCGGGAGTGTCTCTTTGAAATACGGTGAAACAGGGTGAAATAATGTCGCCATACTCGTCAATCGTCTCACGTATTTTTTGTGCCGTTCCGCCGTCCTTCTCTCCACTGGAGAGCGAGAAAAACGTAAAAATTATCGAACCGCATGACGGATGATTGCATTTCACTTTACAATTCACCGCTCAAGGAGGCCCGAGGGGTACACGTTTACGAAGTCCTTAGCAGATGTTTCTAGGTCTCATAAGTCATTTCAAACATCGTATCTGTAAGCCAGCCGCGGAAGGATTCGTTGTCCTGGAATTGTTTGAAGAGTTGCGCATCATCTTTGAAGAGCGCGGTAATGACACGCTTCAATGCCTTGTCGTGCTCGATCTTGGCATTCTGCCGGTCGGAGTTCTTCTTCGCGTTCTGATACTTCTGGTCGGCCGCCACCTTTTGCGGAATCTCGCCAGTAATGCGTTGCTCCATGCGTTTCGCATCCGCAAACAGCCCACCATACATGTCGTTGAACTGCTTCACGATGTTTGAGAGATTGTCCAACTCCACCTCCGGCTTATGGCCTCCGCCTCTCATGTCCCAGGGCTCGATCTCTGCATCGGCATCCGGTAGTGCGATGGCCATGGTCGCTTTCTTCTCTGCGCGGTAGCTGTCCATATCGATGGCTTCGAGAATGCCTTTGGCAAGGTCTTCTTCGATCGGCGCGGGAAGCTTCGAGATCAGAAAGTTCAGGAAGATTGAGAGCTTCTCCCAGTCCTTCACGCCATACGGTAGAATCGTGGCTAGGAAGTCGTAGGTGCGGGTGAACGCCTTTGCTTTGCCTTTGAAGGCCACCTGACCATCTTCATCGAGGTCGTCCACATACACTGCCACGCAGGCATCGAGGATTGGGTCGAGTTTGTCGCGGTCGGCTCCACTCAAATACAGTTCAACAAAGATGTCGATCTGTTCGGGTGAATAGACCTGATATTGATCAAGTTCATCCTTAAGCGTGTGGAGCTTGTTGGGGTCCGTCTCTTTGCTGAGGATTGTCGTGCGGTAGTAGTCGGAAAAGGCTTTTTCGATGATCTCAGTATCATTTTGGAAGTCGAGAACAAAGACATCGTGTTTCTTGGGGTGTGCCCGGTTGAGGCGCGAAAGCGTCTGAACGGCTTTGATGCCGGAGAGCGCCTTGTCCACATACATCGTGTGCAGCAACGGCTCGTCGTAGCCGGTCTGAAACTTCTCGGCGCAGATGAGGAAGCGATAAGGGTCTTCCTGAATCATATCCGTGATATCGTTGCTCGGAAAGCCGTTGAGCTTCGATTCGCTTACCGTCTCGCCTTTGTATTCCGGTTCGCCGGAGAAGGCCACGATGGGCTTGTATTGGCTCTTGATCTCCGTGAGGTAGGCATTGAAGGCGACGAAGTATTCGATCGCCCGCTGGATGCTGCCCGTCACCACCATGGCCCGAGCCTGCCCGCCGATCTTGTTTTGGCCGACGACCTGTTCGAGAAAGTGGTCCACCATGATCTCCGCCTTGTCGCGGATGGCCTTGCTGTGGCTCTCCACATAGACACGCAGCTTCTTGCGGGCTTTCTTCACATCATACTCGGGATCGCCTTCCACGGTCTTGGCGAGGCGGTAGTAGCTTGCAACAGGCGTATAGTTCTTCAGCACATCGAGGATGAAGCCTTCCTGAATCGCCTGCTTCATCGTGTAGGGATGGAAAGGCCGGTGCTTCACCTCGCCGTCCTCGGAATAGGGCACACCGAATATCTCCAGTGTTTTATTCTTTGGCGTGGCGGTGAAGGCGAAGTAGCTGGCGTTTTTGGCGAGTCTTTTCTTTTTGATCCGCTCATCGAGTGCGTCGTTGATCACGTCTTCGCTGTCGGCCAGCGCCTGACTGACGGCGGCGGATGTCTTGCCGCTCTGGCTGGAGTGCGCCTCGTCGATGATGATGGCGAATTTCCCACCGCGATGTTCGTCGCCGATGGTGTCGAGCACGAAAGGGAAGGTCTGCACCGTGGAAATGATGAGCTTCTTGCCGTCCTTAAGATATTTCGTAAGTTGTTCCGTCTTGGACTTGCCCCCACCTTCCTTGACTGCGCCGATGATGCTACCTACCTGGGCAAAGCCCTTAATCGTCTCGCGGATCTGCTTGTCCAGAATACGGCGGTCGGTGATGACGATGACGGAATTAAAGAGTTCTTGGTCCGACCCGTCTGACTTGTCCGACCTGTCTGACGTGTCTGACTTTCTCCTCAATCCGATCAATTGATGCGCCAGCCACGCGATGCTGTTCGACTTCCCGCTACCTGCGCTGTGCTGGATGAGGTAGCGTTGACCCGGCCCGTTTTCCATCGCGTCGGCCAGAAGTTTACGCACCACATCAAGCTGATGGTAACGCGGGAATATCTGAACCTGCTTCTTCTTGCCAGTCTTCGGGTTTTCCACTTCTACGACTTGGGCGTAGTTCTCCAGAATTTCCGTCAGACGTTCCGGCGTAAGGATGCGTTTCCACAGATAGTCGGTCTTGAGGCCGTTCGGGTTCGGCGGATTGCCAGCACCATCGTTCCATCCCTGATTGAACGGCAGGAACCACGAATCCTTGGCCATGCCGCCCTTGCCTTTGAGCGCCGTGCACATCGACACTTCATGGTCATCCACCGCGAAGTGGACCACGCAGCGGCCAAACTGAAACAGCGTCTCGCGGGGATCACGGTCGCGCTTGTATTGCTCGACGGCGTCCTCGACCGTCTGCTTCGTGAGGCTGTTCTTCAGTTCAAAGGTAATGGCCGGCAGCCCGTTGATGAACGCGCATAAATCCAGCGAGCGCTTGTTCGCTTTGCTGAAGTGGAGTTGCCGCGTGACGCTGAAGCGGTTCTTCGCATGACGCTCCACCGCCTTCGCATTCTCCGCCGAAGGCTTGCCATAGAAGAGATCGAAGCCAAGGGCCCCGTGTTTGACGCCCTTGCGCAGCACATCAACGACCCCGCGCCGCGTGATCTCTCCTTGCAGGCGAGCCAGGAACTTCTGCCTCGCCATGCCTTGCTTGTCCTTTTGCTCTCCGATGCCCAACTTGGCGTAGGCCTCCGGCTGGGTGGTGCTGAGAAAGCTGAAGAGCTGCACCGTATCCACCGCAAACTCGCGGTCATACGCCGAATCCCTCCCCGCAAACCAGCCGTTGCCGCCTTTGGCGGGCGCAGCCTCAGCCACCACTCCCTGCGTGCCGGAATCCAAACCATCCGCCCCGGTCATGTGGCGCATGATCAGGGATTCGAGTCCTTTTTCGGTTGTATCGGTTTTCATGGGTTGTTCTCGATTGGGGGAGGGTCAGAGTTGTCTGACGGGTCGGACTTGTCAGACAGGTCGGACAGGTCAGACGGAGCTGATATTTCCGAAGTTCCCTTGCACTCGGGATAGCCTGAGCAGCCCCAGAAGGGTTGCCCTGCGTGTGGGCCTTTTCCGGCGGTGCGCCGCCGCATGGGCTTTCCGCAGGCGGGGCACGCGGGAACGTCCGACTTGTCAGACGGGTCCGACCTGTCCGACTTGTCTGACTCCCTCTGCTTCACGCGTGCCGCGTGGAGATTTTCCGTGAAGCCGCCTTTCTCCAAGAACACTTGGCTTTGGCTTTCCAATTGGCGTTTCAACAGGTAGGCGGCCTGGTTCACGGCGCAGAGCATGGCGTTGGCGGCCAGTTCGGGTTCGGCTTTGCCTACGAAATCCGACAGGCCAGCCAGCCCGGTGAGCCGCACTTTGCCGGCCTGGGCCGGTGGGAGGCCGGGTGCCGTGTCGTGCTTCAGGCGCTCTCGCATGGCCTGTGCTTCTGGAGAATCCTTGTGCCACACGCGCAAGCCCCGTTGCATCAGAAAGCTCTTGTAGTCCTTGAGGAGTTCATCGTTGAGGCTGGCACGCGCCACGTTGGTCAGTAGCATTTCCGACTTCCGAGAGGTCGCCGCGGCTCCGCTGCCCTCGCTGATGTTGCGGACGCCGCTACGCGCGGCTTGCACCATTTGGTCATGGGTGCGTGAACTCTTCTCGATGAAGCGGTCGCAAAAGACCACGGTGGCATCATAGACCGCCTCGGCTACTTTGTAGCTCCGCAGATGCTCGTAGCCCCCGTGCGGCAGCAAAACACTCTCGGGTCTGCTCATGGTTCCTCCTCCAGTGAAGGTTCGTCCGACAGGTCTGACAAGTCTGACAAGTCTGACAGGTCCGACGGGTCCGACGGGTCTGACGGGTCCGACGGGTCTGACGGGTCTGACAGGTCCGACAGGTCCGACGGGTCTGACGGGTCTGACAGGTCCGCCATCTCCGGCAGCTTGGCGGCGGCTTCGCGCACATCCAGCTTGCCCGTCACGATGTCGGCGGTCAGGCGCGTGCGGTATTCCAGCATCAGCTCGATTTCCCGCTCGGTGCGGGCGATGGCGGTGGTGAGGGCGGCGGTTTCCTTGGCGATGGCTTCTACGAGCCGCGCCTGTTCATCAATCGGCGGAACTGCGAGTTTGAAACGCATCAAGTCCTCGCAAGTCAACGCACCTTTGGTGCTCCCGGAATCATCGCTTATTGAGCGAAGCGTAGAGTAAGCAGCAACTAAACTAAGGTGAAGAAACTTCACGATAACAACAGGCACCCGCGGAGTGATGTAGGCGATGTGTTGATTGATCGTCGCTTCAAAGCCGAGAACAGCCGACGTCCCACGCGTCTTCCCTTGGCCGGTAATGGCAATCAACACGCTACCAGCGGCTACTTTCGGCAGGTGGCATTCGCGCAATGCAGATACGGTTACGAACTGATCGGCGCTGTCAATGAAACCTCGGTTCACATGGGAGCTATTCAGCCACGGGTATTTTCCTCCTCTCCAGAATCCCATGTTGCTACGTGAAGGAGTAGAACCATTGCCAACTTTGGCAAAGCGACTGATTCTCCAAATTCCCCAATGCTCCGGTATCTCGCCGAGCCAGGGGATGCCTGAATCTTTCAGCTTCACATCGGGATTGAGGCCGCGGGTGACGGCGCAGTGGATGATGGCCTGCTTCTGCTCGTTCAGCAGCCCGATCAGCTTGCGCTTGGCGCGGATGAAGCCGTCGATCTTCCGGTTCGCGTGATCCAAAAACCGCACGATGGCCGCTTGTTCGTCGGGGGGAGGGATTGGGAACATCTCTGCCTTGAGTTTCTCCATCGGAATGCGCATCCGATGAGCAAGAATGCCGTTGCCAATTCGCACCAAGCTTCGCTGAAACTGTTTATGCTGGAAAACCAACTCCAAGAAGCGCGGGTCGTTTTCAAGCTTCCGACGTTTCAGAACATAATAAACGGGGCTTAAACACCCAGTGTAGCGTGACCGACCGACCGATCCAATGATCACGTTCATGCAATTCACGACAAGATCGTCTGGCCGGACGATTTTATAGCGGCCAACGTCATCGGAAGCCTTGTTCCCGACACGGCCTTTCTCTGCATACGGGATGACTCCTCTGTCTTTCATGACTGAGAGAATATCCGTCACCTCGCGCCGCTCATTTGTTTCCCCGCGTTCGCCGAACACTGCACCAAGCCTACCGACGCTCCAGTGCTCAGGCACAGTTCCAAACCAAGGCGCACCACTGTCCTTGTATTCCGCATACGGCTTGAGTCCCTCGATCATGCGGTAGCTCCCTTCGTGATTTCGTGGAGCAGGCCTTCGGTTTCCTGTTCCAGCGCAAGGATGTCAGCGCTGATCTGGGTGAGCGTGCGGAGCTGCGGCGGCTGATAGAAGTGGCGGGTGAAGCTGATCTCGTAGCCGATTTTGGTGTCGGCCACGACAATCCACGCATCAGGCGTGTAGGGCAGAACCTCTCGTCGGATAAAGGCTTCGATGCCGCCTTCCTCCAGCAGCGGGATTTGCTCAAAGTCGCGGAGTTCACTGTCGGGCTCGTATTCGACGACGCAGGCCTTGCCGTCAATCGTGGCAGCGTAGAGACCGTGGAGCGGGTCGGGTCTGACCTGTCCGACCTGTCCGACTTGTCTGACCTGTCGGACTCTCTTAATAACGGGCGGTGCGTCTTCCACGCGCCAACTGACGGCGTTGACGATGAGCTTGAGTTCAGAGACACTGGGTTTGAGGTCGAGTTTCTTGAGCGCCGCATCCATCTTTTCCAGAAAGACGTTGTGATCCTCGAAAAGGCCGTCGCCCAAAACCTTGCGGAGCCGGGTGGCGGTGGACACAAGGGCGGCGTCGCGCTTCCAAGTGGATTCGCTGAGGAGCTTCTTTTTGCGGGAGTCGGAGAGGGCTTTCTTGGGAGCTTCGGACTCGTCGGACCCGTCTGACTCGTCTGACTTGTCGGACCAGTCTGCCAATAGCTTCTCCAGTGCCGGTAGCGTAGCGGCCCACTTCTCCACGAGCGCGTCGCCTAGCGCCGCGTAGATTTCTGTGCGGATGTCCTCATCGCCGGAGGCGTAGCGCAGGGGTTCGATGCGCGTGCGGGTGAGCTGGCTGTGGAGGCGGAGCGGGCGCTCGACTCTCACCTTCCAATAGCCGAAGGCATCATTGGGGAAGATTTTCGACTGCGGTGTCTCCTCGAAGGCGAGGAAAGCGTCGCTGATGCGTTGAATGTCCTCGGGGGAGAGTTCGCAGTTCTTCTTGCCCATGTTCTTGCGCAGGGGTTTGAACCATTGGGTGGCGTCGATGAGTTGCACCTTGCCTTTGCGATGTTCAGGCTTGCGGTTCGTGAGTACCCAGACGTACGTGGCGATGCCGGTGTTGTAGAAGAGGTTCAACGGGAGGGCGACGATGGCCTCCAGCCAGTCGTTCTCAATGACCCAACGGCGAATGTTGCTCTCGCCCTGTCCGGCATCACCGGTGAAGAGGGAGGAACCATTGTGGACCTCGGCGATGCGGCTACCCAGTGGGGTGTCGTGCTTCATCTTGCTGAGCATGTTGGCCAGGAAGAGCATCTGGCCGTCGCTGCTGCGGGTGATGAGGGAGTATTCGGGATCGCCGGCGTGCTCAATGAGGAATCGCGGGTCTTTGACATCCTTCTTGGAGCCCTCGCCGCTCATGCGCTCCAAGTCGGTTTTCCAGCTCTTGCCATAGGGAGGGTTGGCGAGCATGAAGTCGAATGAGCTGGAGCGGAACTGGTCGTTCGACAAGGTCGAGAAGGCCGCGCCGCCGATGATGTTGTCCGCTTCGTCTCCATCGCCTTTGATCAGGAGGTCGGCCTTGCAGATGGCGTACGTTTCGGGGTTGATCTCCTGTCCGTAGAGATGGGTGGCGACTTGCTTGCCGTGGGCGTTGGCAATCTGCTGGAGGGTTTCCTCTGCGACCGTCAACATGCCGCCGGTGCCGCAGGCGCAGTCGTAGAGCAGATAGGTGCCGGACTCGATCTTATCGGCCACGGGCAGGAACATGAGGTTGGCCATGAGCCGGACGGCGTCGCGGGGCGTCCAGTGTTCGCCAGCTTCCTCGTTATTCTCCTCGTTGAAGCGCCGGACCAACTCCTCGAAGACGGTGCCCATCGAATGATTGTCAAGACCGGGCAATTCGCCCATGGGGCGGGGACTGAGATTGATGTCCTTGCTGAGAAACTTCTCGATGAGCTGACCGAGGCCATCGGATTCAATGAGCTTAGGAACTTGGTTCCTGAATTCGAAGTTTTTGAGGATTTCCTGCACGTTCGGCGAGAAGCCATCGAGGTAGGCTGAAAAATCGTCTTTGAGCGTCTGTTGCGTCTTGCGGGACTTGAGATCGCGCAGAAGAAAGGGAGAAGTGTTGTAGAAAGCCTGACCCGCAGCGGAGCGCAGGGCGTCGTCCTGATTGGTGATCTTCTCCTTGTCGAGCGCCACCTTCATGTCGAGTACGGCTTGCTTGGTCGGCTCAAGCACGGCGTCAAGGCGGCGGAGAACGGTCATCGGCAGGATCACGTCTCGGTATTTTCCCCGGACGAAGACATCGCGAAGGACATCGTCGGCAATCGTCCAGATGAAACTCACAATGCAACCGAAAACTGCGTCGTTCATATTTGTATCCGTATTCGTAATTCGACTGGTGAAACTGACATGCCCTTCAGGTACGCTCTTTCCCGCGCACGTTCAACTCCACCCGCACAGGCATACCCTCCCGATCTACATGCCAAATCATACCACACGACCCCATCCAATCCAAGACTGTTTGTCTGCTTTCTAGTAACTTATGCTTCTCCTTAATATTCCCTTTTGACTTTGACCCTACCACGTCACCGAGTGTATTCTCAAATCCGGCAATCGATTCAAGGAAAGTATCCTTGAATCGGAGTCGGATTAACAACTTTGGTGGCATTAATTTATGGATACAAACACAATTACCGCAGTATCATCCACAGTTATTGGCCTTGCCGCACTGCTTTTTGCAGTGTACGAGGGGCGGCCTTCCTTGGTTTCCTCCGTCCCCCTGTCAACGGGTTCGCCATGACTTGCGGGGCAAGTGTAACCGGGCTTGACGCTTCAAGCCAAGCTTCACGGGTTCGCAAGTTGTCCCCGAGCCTTGCCGTGTCGCGCTGTTCCCCGATGAAGACATGTTCCCCGGCTGCATAGAGGCGTTGCAGGAAAACGGCGGCTTGCCCTTCTGGGGCTTCCGGTATAGGCACTGTTGAAAGCGCGGTCAACGTGTCCATGTCTGCACCCTGCCCCGCCGCGCACATCGCTCGAACAAATGCGGCTGCGCCATTTTCCCAGCTGGGGCGGGGGGATGCAGGACGGGTGGGGGCGCACATCCTTACGTGGTAGTTTTGAAAGTCGTGCGTCGTCGTGTCGCTTGCGGCCCTCTCAACCGCGCGGCGGACCTCCCTTTCCCCCAGCGGGGGCGAGCCGGACGCAGCTTGAATCTCTTGTCCAAGGATTCTCGGATTGCATCCGGCCAATATGCCAAGATTGGCGATCCGAAGCAACCGCGAATTCCTGCTACCCACCGCCTCCTCAATTTTATTAACTTCGGTCATTGCCTGAATGCCGACCTTTTGATAAACTACACCCGTATGAGCACCAACAAACAAATGGACTTCCACTTTGCCGTGGACAATACCGAAATCATCGTGCCCCCATCGGGGCATCTTGAAACGTTTGGCAATACCTTGGTGAACTATTTTCTGGTTAGCGAATCGATGGATGCCATCAACCAAACGCGCATTCGAACGGGACGTATGCAGCTTCTCAGGCCGCAGATTATCACGCCATCGGATTATTCGAAGATGCTCCTAGAAGGTTTTGGAGAAGAGGCGCAGAAATATGTCGACTGGCTTCAAGAAAATTACAACGATATCCACATCCTCCGCTACGGATACACATTGAAGCAGGAAGCTTTTTCCGAGGAAATTGTGACATCCCCGCTAGAAGAAGTTCTGGAGCGCGTTCTCAAGGATGCCAAGACCCGTAACGACCCGTTTCAGGCTGTTCTGAGAGGCGTCGACTCCCCTTGGGATGTCTGTCTCATCAAGCTGTTCTGGACTATCGTGCGCCGCTCGGCTCGCAAGAACATCATGGACTTAGCTCAACAACACCTCTTCGAGAAGAAGAACGGACTGCCTTATGCCGTTCATAAAGAAGTCGAGGATGCTTTTACCGCCGCCGAAAAGGACTCCAGCCTCGTCAAAGAACTTGGGCTTTTACTTCAAAAACGGAATGTATTCCCGATGTTTGAGGATAGGTTCTTCAGCCTAATTGGACGTCAGGCTAAGGACAAAAGAGTTTAACCGTCCCGTCCTCACCGCGTTTCGTGTCCGCAATCTTCGATCGCAGCTACAGGATCAGAACTGTTGTGGCACAATTGTCCGCAAATGAGATTTAAGTCAAATGAACGAAGAGCTTATCTAAATCAACCTCTCGAGATTCTAAAATGTCTTATGTAGTTGCCGTAGCAAATCAAAAAGGTGGTGTCGGTAAGACGACAACCGTCGTCAACCTCGCCGCCGTACTGGCCGCGAATGGCAAAACGGTTCTGGTCATCGACCTTGATCCGCAGGCAAACGCAACGTCGGGACTTGGCGTGGAGCCCAAAAGCGGCGTTAGCCTCTACCCTGCTCTCATCGACACGGCCAACGTCGACGACGTGATCGTCGGCACGGCCGTTGAAAACGTCAACATCATCCCCTCCGAGGTCAACCTCGCTGGAGCCGAAATTGAAATTGCGCGCATGCCTAATCATCTGCACGGACTCAAAAAAGTGCTGGATCCAATCAAGCAAGCAAAGGTCTTCGACTTTATCATCATCGACTGCCCTCCTTCCCTCGGCATTCTCATGTCGAATGCTTTAGCCGCCGCCGACTGCGTCTTAATTCCGATGCAGTGCGAATACTATGCCATGGAAGGTCTCAGCATCATTACGGGTCTCGTCGAAAGAATGCGCTCCAGCGGTGCTAACCCGAATCTTAGGATCAACGGAATCCTCATGACCATGTATGGCCGCACCCGTCTGGCCGATGATGTCGTAGAACAAGTCCAGAACCATTACGGCGATTCTGTTTATAAGGCCGTTATTCCCCGTAGCATTCGAGCAGGCGAAGCGCCTAGCTTTGGTCTCCCTGTCGTTGCATACGCACCTACATCGACTGTATCAGAAGGTTACTTCACGTTCGGCAAAGAATTCTTAGCGCGAAACAAAGCTCGCGTTATGGCAGAAATGAAAGTTGACCTTCCTCCGCAACCCTCCTCGTCTGGACTGGCGTAGCGCAATTGTCCGACGAGTCGGACACGTTGGACAATTCCAAAGAATGATTCATCCCACAGGCGGCCTACAGGGAATAGGTGCTGGAGATGAACAGCTAGAAACAACATGGAGAATACAGGCGACCGCTCGCATGGGTTGAATATCCCCATTTATTGTAAGGTGAACATGTCGATCTTTCTGCCGCCAGACTGACCGATTAGCAGCAATTCTAATTAGTCAAAAGAATTGCTGCAAAAAACAAAGGAAAGTCTACTTGACGTTGAGCTGGAAAGGTCCACAGGGAAGGTCTTCGGCGTTGACAAGATTGCAGACCGGATAATCATCCCAGGCAAAGCGAATCGCCGAGGCATCGACGCCATCCGGAACCGTTACGACAACAGTTTCACCAGCAATCGTAGCTTGAGCCCAAGTGGCCTTGCCCGTTTCGTCAACAACTTGGAAGCCGGTGACAGCGGCACCATCAGAAGTTTTGAGTCCCAATGCGTTTTTGAATGAAACGATCAGGCCGTTTTCGGACTTTGCCACACGCATCGGGATAGGGCCAGCTTCGACAATATCCTTGCGTCCATACGTCCGGTTGAGGGCGAGACGTGCTAAGCGTTCACCAACCGTCTTCTTGTCTTTCGGATGAATATCGTTGTGATCACCAACATCAATGGCCACGGCTGTCCCGGAGTTTTTCACCGTTTCGCCAAGTTGCATCATAACCCATCGCATCCGCGTCCAGGAACTGTCTTGGGGGGTGTCGTGGGTGTCGCGGAAAGCCGCAAGCTGAACCAGATAAATCGGAAAGTCACCGCCGGTGAGATGAGCTCGCCAATCATCGCACATAGCATTAAACAGCTTGAAGTAAAGGTTTTCGTGGCCCACATTTGAACACCCCTGATACCAGATGGCACCTTTCACCGCCAGCGGGAAAATAGGCGTAAACATCCCGTTGTAGCAGGCACTGAAGGAATTGGCAGAAACGTTCGCGAGATCTTCAGGCCTCTCTGATGTCAGCATCGTTTCGCTGTACTTCCACGCTTGTGCGAGTGAAATTGAATTGGTCCCGACCGTGAGAACCAGTCTATCAGGTGTGCTGATAAAACCACCTAGATTTTGTGAATTAATCATGCGCACAGCAATGAGATTGTCGCCTTCTTTTAGTAGGCCTGAGGGAATCTTGTAGTTGCGATCTGAAGCGTTCTGCGAATTTCCAACAGGAACACCATTGAGATAAACAACGTCCTCATTAAGAATTTTTCCCAATGAAAGCATCGCATCTGCTACAGCCTGCTCAGGTGTTAGTACAACACTCAGTCGATACCAAACGAGACCATCGAACGCAGGGTCGATATGGCCTTCTACGGTCTGCGGCAGTAGAACCGACTTCCATTCCGAGTCATCAAACGTTAGGTCAAAAGGTTTCACCGGGCCAACCGACAGGGGGTCCAGCTTTACCTTCCATGCCTCAAGCACTTCTGGGAATTGCGCTGCTCCGCCCTTGTTCCATCGTTCAATCTCCTCGCGCCGGGTTTCAACGAGAGGTCGAAGCTCCTCAACTTTGGCAATGCTATCCATGGATAGCCACGTCTGGATATAGGTTCCGCTCCACGTTACATCGACGAGGCCAATCGGAACATCTGGAAGTTCCTTCTTCAACGCGGCGACAAAAAAGTAACCGCAAGCAGAGATTTGCTTCGCCGCCGCCGGCGTACAAACAGCCCACTTCGCAGAAAACGTATCGACTGGCTCAATGCTGACCTTTCTCGGAACATTCAGCAATCTGATTTCCGGGTACGTATTGTTCTCGATATCTTCTTTTCCGCGCGTTAAACCCCAACTATAGGACATCTCCATGTTGGATTGACCAGAGCAAATCCATACGTCACCGAAAAGCAGGTTCGTCAGCGCGATCGTCCCCTCCCCTTTTGAACTCACGAAAAGTGAATACGGTCCACCTGCAGAAAAAGGCTTCGTCTTGGCAAGCCACTTTCCCGTATCGTCAGCAAGCGCGGATGCTTCGAAAAAGGTCTTTCCTTCCTTTTCAAATTTAATCTCAACCGTTGCGTTTGGTGCTGCAACACCCCAGATTGGCGCTGGCAGATCACGCTGGATCACGGCATTATCGGAGAAAACGCTGGCCAGTGACAGCGGATCGGCAAAAGCCGCTGATGTCCCTGCTAGTGAAGCAATACTAATGAATAATTTACGAAATTTCATGTTTACCTATTCTCTGTGTGGCATTTGTGACCGTTTGTTATCAGTATCGTACCTGTTAATGACAAATATAGTAGCGTAATGAGTAGCATGGCGCAAGCCTTGCGTTAGGTATCCCTCGAAAGCGCGAAAATGTGGTTTAAATTTTGTTTTAAATTTTGAATACTTTTCTTGCAATAGCAACGGTTTTGGTTTACCATTCGCACCTGTTTTTTAGTCCCCTTAGTGGGTTTTCGTTGTTTGAGAAGAACAGCTTGTCCCGTGGAGTAATCAGATGAAAATCGTAGTCTGCATCAAACAGGTTCCTGACACGACCGATGTCAAAATAAATCCTGAAACCAACACGCTGATGCGTGAGGGCGTCGTATCCATTGTTAACCCGTTTGATATGTACGCCATTGAAGAGTCGCTCCGGATCAAAGAGCGTATTGGCGGAAACAGCACCGTCACCGCACTGACGATGGGGCCGCCGCAGGCCGAAGCCGTTCTGCGCGAAGCTATTTCCATGGGTGCCGACAAGGGTGTCCTGCTTTGCGACAGAGCGTTTGCCGGCGCCGATACTTGGGCCACCAGCTATACACTCGCACAAGCCATCCGTACGATCGGCGATGTGGATATCATCGTCTTCGGCAAGCAGGCTTCCGATGGTGACACGGCACAGGTCGGTCCTGGCGTTGCGACGCATCTCGACCTCCCACAGATCACCTACGTTCGAAAGATATTTGAAATTGATACCGCCTCCATTACGGCTCAACGTATGCTAGAGGAAGGAAACGAAACCATCCGGGCTTCGGTTCCCTGCATTATCACCGTGGTCAAAGAAATCAATGAACCCCGTCTGCCTTCCCTCAAAGGGAAGATGGCATCCAAGAAAGCCCAGCTCACCGTATGGAAGGCAGAAGATATCAACTGCGATACAAAAAAATGCGGACTCAATGGTTCACCGACCAAGGTGATGAAGATTTTCACGCCTTCTGCACGAACTGACGGCGAAATCCTCATGGGCGATCCCGAGGACACCGTTTCTAAACTGGTTGACAAGCTGATGCCGATCATCATCGGCGCATCCAACTAATTCTGGAAATTCAATAATTTAACGAGATTTTAAAAATGTCTGATGCACTTCTTAAAGTAAATGGTGAACTCTGTGTTGCTTGCGGCGCCTGCGTTCCTGCATGTCCGTTCGGAGCACTTTCCATGGGCGATACCATTGTCGACTGCAATGGCGATCTTTGCACCGCATGCGGTGCCTGCGTTCCCGTCTGCCCAGTCGATGCCCTTTCCCTTCCCAAGAAGACGGGCACAGGCACCGCAAACCTCGGGGAATGGAAGGACGTATGGGTTTACGCCGAACAGTCCGACAATACCATCCATTCCATCACGTGGGAGCTACTGGGCGAAGCGCGCAAACTTGCCACTGATCTCGGCGTTAAGGTCGGTGCCATCCTTCTCGGCTACCAAGCCGATCATTTGGTTCAAGAGCTCAAGGAACACGGTGCGGACATAGTTTATATTGCTGATCGTAAAGAACTTGAAACGTTTCAGGATGAACGCTATGCCAACGCGATCATCGAGATTGTCCAGCGCTATCGTCCGCAAATTTTGCTTTGCGGAGCCACGGCGATTGGGCGCTCGCTTGTCTCGCGTGTCGCGGTTACCCTCGACACGGGGCTGACGGCGGACTGCACGGCTCTCGCCATTGATCCTTCCACCAAGAATCTCCTTCAGACGCGCCCCGCGTTCGGTGGAAACATTATGGCCACCATCGAGACACCGAATCACAGGCCTCAGATGTCTACCGTGCGCCCGAAGGTCATGAAAGAAGCTGAAGCCGTACCGGGACGCACAGGCGAGACCGTCGCCATCGATCTCGTTGATGCCATTCTTAAAGCCCGATCCGAGCGCATCGGCTGGGAGAATACCGAAGGCAGTACTGTCAATATCACCGCAGCCAACATCATTGTCTCGGGTGGACGCGGCATGGGGAAGCCTGAGAATTTCGCGATGCTTGCAACGCTAGCCGAGGTTCTCGAAGGCGGTGTCGGTGCCTCACGGGCTGCTGTTGACGCCAACTGGATGCCCTACGCACACCAAGTTGGTCAGACGGGAAAGACGGTATGCCCTACCCTCTACATCGCCTGTGGCATCAGCGGCCAAATCCAGCATCTTGCTGGTATGAGCACCTCCGACATCATCGTGGCAATCAACAAAGATCCCGACGCACCGATATTCAGTGTTGCTACCTACGGTATTGTTGGTGATGCTTTGAAAATCGTTCCGATGCTCACGGCTGAATTCAAGAAACGTTTAAACAAGTAAATCCATGTCCATGCGACTCCCAGCTTCCGTTCTCGCCGCCGTGCAAGCACAAACGGCACACGTGGGGCACAAACGGTTGGTGCGCGTTCTGGGAATCGACACCTCCTTGCGCTCAACAGGGCTCGGGATTATTGAAGCGGACGGTTCCTCGATGAAGTTCATCGACTGTCGTCCGCTGAAAAACCCTGCAACGTGGACGCTGTCGGCATGCCTTCTCAATCTGAGTAATACGCTCGAAACCTATATTGCAGAATTCGCCCCAGAAGAAGTTGCCGTGGAGGGCATCTTTTTCTGCAAGAACGCAAGAACCGCACTTTTACTCGGACATGCACGTGGAGCCCTGATTGCCACCTGCGCGAAAGCGGCACTTCCAGTTTATGAATATGCTCCCACGCGCGTCAAACAGGCCGTAACGGGAACGGGAACCGCGACGAAAGATCAAATTCAGCGCATGATGATGCGTTGCTTAAACCTCACGTCCCTCCCACAGGAGGACGCTGGCGATGCTCTGGCCATCGCCATCACACACATTCACAGCAGAAGTAGTGTTGCGGCACTGGCACCCAAGCGACTCTAAAACACAGAACACTACTTTGATAAGTCAGGATCGGTATGTCTTAATGATTTTAAAAAATCCGAAGATTTATCAAAGACATGCCCACCGTGTATGACTGGCATTCTGGGACTGTTACGATCAATAAATTGCCTTCCGGTTGGCGACAGCGCAAAAGCAAGAAGACCGAACTGTAGGATAATCACAGCAGGGATCACGACAACAGAGATTGTTTTGTCCATGTCGTGTTTTCGAACGCTGACGTTCAAGAGCGTACCGAATCCTCCTCCGAAGATGGCATTCCGAACAAAGTGTTCGGTTGGAATTCTTGGCATCCGCTTTTTGGCTGCTTGGCGGTCATTCGAAACCATGATGAAGCCATACACATTGATAAACAGAAAGTAGAGAGCTAACGCACTGTAGAAGTATCCACTTTCGGTTAGGGGACTACTTTCAGAGTTGCGCATCGATCCGCCAACAATTTTACTGATGCTTCCATCAATGTTGAAGAGAAGGTTGGTTGTGCTCGATCCGCAATACTTCAGGACAGAAACCACATTTTCAAGATCACGTTGCCCCGTGTAATTAGGAAGGTAGTCAATATCAAGTGAAACGCAATTCTCGGGGTCTGGCATCTGGCGCTCATCTTGAGTTTTACGAAGAGAAATGGTGTTCCAGCCATTTGACACAGCTCGGTTAACGCTTCCACTGTAGAGACTTCTCCCGAAACCAGTTGGGCGGTGCCGTACAATGGTGGTTCCGTTTACAGCAATATCCCAGTCGTCATTGCAACTTGTGCTGACCCGGTATCCCACAAGGTTTTCAGCTATCAAAGGAGACAATAGACTAAAACTTATAGCCATGATGGCGAAAAAAAATAAACCTTTTTTCATAACACCTCCTTGATAAAAGCAATCAAAACCCAAAAAACCAGAAACCAATACGCCAGTTTCGGTACAACATTCTTTGATTTTAACATCACCAAACCAGAGATGCAATATGAATTTACAGTGCCGTAGGCTGATTTGAAGCTAAATGAAAACGCCGTAAACGCGTACGAAAATCCGACAATCGGGTGTGATTCAACAACGTTGAATCACACCCAGACAATCAGGCTTTGTTCGCCATCGCCTCACGGATTGAGGCCTGGGCGGCAGCAAGACGTGCGATCGGTACGCGGAACGGACTACAGGAAACATAGTTAAGCCCAACTTTGTGGCAGAACTCTACTGATCGAGGTTCACCTCCATGTTCGCCGCAGATTCCAAGCTTGAGATCCGGCTTAATCAATCGCCCACGCTCGGCGGCAATCTTGATAAGTCCACCGATGCCCTCCTGATCGAGAACTTGGAATGGGTCATATTCATAAATGCCTGCCTCGACGTATTCCTCCAAAAACTTACCTGCATCATCGCGAGAAAAGCCCATACCCATCTGCGTCAAATCGTTAGTTCCAAAGCTAAAGAAGTCCGCTTCTGCTGCAATCTTACCGGCAGTGATGGCTGCACGCGGCACTTCAATCATCGTTCCGATCTTGATGTCGAGCTTCTGATTGTTCTCCTTCTCTACGGCCTTGATCATCGCCAAAGCGATCTTCTTCTGCAAAATCAGTTCCTGCACATCGCCCACGAGGGGAATCATGATCTCAGGAGTAGATCCTGGAACTTGGATTGCCGCTTCGCAGATTGCACGCACCTGCATCGCTGTGACCTCGGGATAGCTGATGCCAAGGCGACATCCGCGGTGGCCGAGCATCGGATTAAATTCGTGTAGAGATTCCACCAGTGCCTTAACCTGTGAAACCTTCATGTCCATTTCAGCAGCCATTTCTGCCTGTCCTGCCTTATCATGAGGAAGAAACTCGTGAAGCGGAGGATCCAGCAGACGAACCGTGCAAGGACGACCTTGAAGGGCTTTGAAGATCGCCACAAAGTCTTTCCGCTGAAGCGGTAGAAGTGCCTTCAGTGCCTCGTTGTACTGCGCCTCTGGTCTTGCTAACTTGGCATGAATTTCTTGGCGCACTTCGTCAGAACCGGTCAGCGTATATTCCTTGCGGAGTTTCTTCACCGTATCGGCAACAAGGATCAACCGGCGAATAGCAATGGTTCGACCTTCAGGCTTCGCTGGATTATCGAAAAACATGTGCTCGGTGCGACAAAGTCCGATGCCTTCGGCACCAAACTTAAGGGCACGTTTTGTGTCGGCAGGCGTATCGGCATTCGTTCGAACACCCAAGCGGCGAAACTTATCTGCCAACGTCATAATTTCCGAAAAAGTCCCAGTAAGAGCGGGGTCTTCAGTTTCCAGTGCACCTGCATAGACGATACCCGTCGACCCATTGAGCGAAATCCAATCGCCCTCTTTAATTAAAATTTTCTTGTCAGCAATTCGAACAACCTTCTTTGCGTGATCAATCAGTAGTGCTCCCGCGCCCGCAACGCAACACTTGCCCATGCCACGCGCGACAACTGCCGCATGAGAAGTCATGCCTCCACGTGCAGTCAGGATGCCTTCCGCAGCCACCATACCGGAAATATCCTCTGGACTTGTCTCCGTACGAACGAGAATGATCTTCTCTCCTCGCGTTTTCCACAACTCCGCGTCAGCCGCAGAAAAGACCACGCGTCCTGATGCTGCGCCAGGCGATGCATTGAGCCCCTTGACGATTATCTTCCCATCTTTCTGAGCAATCGCTTCAACTCCCTTCTTGAAGACAGGGTGCAAAAGCTGGTCGAGCTGATTGGGATCAACACGCATGACCGCCGTTGGCTCATCGATAAGTCCTTCAGCCACTAAATCAATTGCGATGCGTACGGCCGACGCAGCCGTGCGCTTGCCGTTGCGCGTCTGCAACATGTAGAGCGTCCCATTTTCAATGGTAAACTCCATATCCTGCATATCGCGATAGTGCTTCTCCAACGTATCCTTGATCGCATCGAGTTGCTTGAACACACGTGGCATGGTTTCTTCAAGTGAAGGGAATTTCGAAGCGCGTTGCTTCTCTGTAACGCCATGCGACTTAGACCAAGCTCGTGATCCTGCAATCGTGATCTGCTGCGGAGTACGAATACCGGCCACGACATCTTCGCCCTGAGCGTTGATCAGATACTCCCCGTAGAAATACTTGTTCTCACCGGTTGAGGGATCGCGGGTGAACGCTACACCCGTGGCAGAGTTGCTGCCCATATTACCAAAAACCATCGACTGAACGTTCACGGCGGTTCCCATGAGTTTGCGAATATCATTTAACTCACGATATTTGATGGCACGCGGGTTGTTCCAAGAAGCGAAAACTGCCTCAATCCCACCCCAAAGCTGCTGCATGGGATCTTCAGGAAAGGGCTTGCCAGTTGTGGCCGAGACAACTTCGAGATAAAGCTTGATGATGGCATCTAAATCTTTCACGTCCAAGTCGGTGTCAAGTTTGACGCCCTTGGCTTTCTTGACCTTCTCGAGTTCGTGCTCGAACTGATGATGCTGAACGCCGAGAACGACATTGCCGTACATCTGAATAAAGCGACGGCGAGAATCCTTAACAAAACGCTCATTCCCAGTTAACTCAATCAAGGCGGCAGCCGTTTCGTCGTTGAGGCCCAGATTGAGAACCGTATCCATCATACCCGGCATCGAAGCTGCAGCTCCAGAACGGACTGAAACGAGCAACGGATTCGGACCATGGCCAAAACTCTTCCCTGTAGTCTCTTCAAGCAACTTAAGTGCGCCGATAACTTGCTCGTGGATCGTTTTAAAAAGCTCGAGGCTGCCAAGCTCATAATACTTTGCACACGTCTCTGTCGTGATGGTGAAGCCCGGAGGCACCGGTAGCCCAAGTTTCGCCATGTCGGCCAGATTGGCACCTTTACCTCCAAGCAGCGTCTTCATCTCGACACTGCCTTCCGACTTATTAGCTCCAAAAAAGTAGACGAATTTTTTTGCTTCTGACATTGCTCGTTCTCCAACTTGATAGGTTTATGTTCACACAAATACTTCGCTTTTTCATTAGTACATACACATGCACACAAAAACAAGCTCCGTTATACGTATGACAAACGGAGGAACAAAGCACTTGTATAGCTCGAATTGTATGAAAATCACTGAAAGAGGTCAAGGAACAAAATAGATCATTGCCTATAAAAGACCATGGCACCCGGCTTGATGTTCTTCTCGTCCATTTGATCACCAGGGACTAATTTACCAGACAGATCCATATAGAAGGTGTCTGGCCTATTCCATTTTACACTACAGATGTTAAAAACAGGAAGGCGTGACGAGACTGGACCACCGACATTGTATCCCACTAGCATTTTTGTGCCGCGTGGTAGTGAGGAAATTTCTGAATGCTTCAACGAGCTACCGTGCCTGTATTTTACCTTCAAATCCGGAATAAAATAAATCGTGGAATAGGCTGCAATTTCATCCCCGCCGAGTTCTGTTGCCGTGCCATCTACGCCAAGAGTCAACAACCCTTCTGGCTGGTTTTCAACACATCCGCCAACTTCAACGCGAGTCCCTGCTTGCATAGAAGTCCAGTTGGTAATTTCCTCACCTGTCTTACGCGTTCCACCGGGAAAGATGTAGACAGTATCCTTGGAGCGGTACAGGTCTCGTGCAATGTCCCAAGCCGTACGTCCAGGACCAATCACATTCGACTCATTTTTTTTGAAACCCGATACGATTTCTGAAACCACTGGAGACTTCATGTAGAGGATTTTTGAAAGCCTAGGATCTGCATCAACGAGTCGCCCGGCTCGAACATCAGGATCAAATGCTGGCTTCCGCAAGAGACCCAGCTTTGCTCGCGTTTGTGGAAGCGCAAGAAGCATGCCGCAACGTTTTCGACCGCGGTGCCGTTTTTTCTGCCAGCGATTCGGATTACCATACGCAATCATCGAATGCGTTAAGACGCATTCGTCAGGAATTCGATACGAGGTTTTGAGATCATGCAAAAGAGACTTCACCGACTTATACTGAGCGGCGGTAATTTCTTTGTCGTGGAAACCGACGATCTCGATGCCGATAGCGATTGAATCAAGCCCCGTCTTGCCGTTCCACATGCTCAGCCCAGCATGATAAGCAACACGCGTTTTATCGATAATAGCGTAGACCCGTCCATTGGTATCGACAACGTAGTGGCACTCACCGTTCGCGCTAAGTTTTTCCAAAGCACCCCGCGCTGACCCCTCTGTCGTGTGGAGGATAATGAATTGGGTACTTTTTCGCGTAGGGCGTTGTTTGTTCTTGGGGCTCCGATACTGCGGATCGATATTGACTCGTTGAGCCGAAATCTGGGCCTTGGGTGTATGCCTCTGAGGCGTGGACCCTTTTGACCACGCCGGAGACAAGGCAATGGTTCCCAGCAAAACTGCTAGACGAAAATTGCTTATATTCAGTCGGATGAAAAAACTAGCCATTTACTTTTAGGAGGCATACAGCACACATTGAGGTTAGCGACGGCGACAAGCGCACAAGAGACTAGACAATCAAGCTTTTTGAAGTCATTTCAACAGGAACTTTCAGCCCCATCAAGTTCAGAATGGTCGGCGCAATGTCGGAGAGTATTCCCTTCTCGACCAACCGTGTTCCCTTCGCGTCTTTCGCCACGTAGATGCACTCAACAGGGTTGAGCGAATGGCTCGTCTTCACCATACCCGTGTCATAGTCCAGCATCTGATCCGCATTACCATGGTCTGCCGTAATCAGAATTTTCGCGTCAAGCTGGAGAAGTCTCGTAACCAGTCTGCCGACACATTCATCAACGATCTCAACAGCCTTCGTGGTCGCCTTCATGTCGCCAGTATGTCCAACCATATCGCAGTTCGCCAAATTGACGACGATGAATCCGTAGGGATTATTTTCCAGACGTTTCAGCAGGTCTTCAGTAACCGTGTAGGCATCCATTTCTGGATGGCTTGCAAAAGTTGCGGGATCGAACCGGCTTGGGATATTGACATCATCCTCGCGTGCATAAGGCGTGGTCGATTTGCCATTAAAAAAGCTGGTCACATGGCGATATTTTTGAGTCTCTGCGATCCGAAGCTGACGGATTCCAGCATCGGCAACAATTTCGCCGAGAAGTTTGTCCATGCCGCCGTCTCCACCCATCACACCAAGCAGATAATCTTCAAATTCGTCCCAGTAGCGAGTGAATCCGAGATAGGCGATTTTCGGACGTGCGGTACGCATACCTTCATAATCATCGCAAACAAACGCCTGCGTGAGTTGAATCGCACGGTCTTGGCGGTAGTTGGTATGCATCACGGCATCGCCATCACGAACACCATCATACCCGCCGATAGCATAAGGCAAGATGTATTCGTCGGTCATCGCCACGCCATCTGGCGTCTTATCGTTTTCATAACACGCCTTGACCGCATCGATTGCCGCCACCGCCTTCCGCGCAATGCCACGCACAATGGCGTCATAAGCGGTACTCGTCAATGCAAAATTACGGGAACGATCCATCGAGTAATAGCGCCCCATCACGGTGCCGATGCGGCAGTTGCCCACAGATTCCATCTCCTTAAGAAGACGACCCAGATATTCCAGTGTGCTACGTGGAGGCGTGTCGCGGCCGTCTAAAAAAGGATGGATGATGATCTCGCCCTCTGCCCATGTCTGGCGTGCGCGACGCATAATTTTAAAGAGGTGCTCTTGATGAGCGTGAACCCCCTCATCCTGTAGCAATCCCAAGAGATGAAGCCGTCCCTTGCCCTGCATCCAGGCTAACATGAATTGTTTCCATTTCGGAGTTTCGAAAAGTTCACCCGAACTCAAGCCGTCATCGATCCGCTTGAGTTCTTGAATCACAATTCGTCCAGCACCCATGTTCAGGTGACCAACCTCGCTTGAGCCCTGATACCCAGCAGGGAGCCCGACGGCTTCACCACAGGCATCGAGAAGCGTCCAAGGATAGGCATTCTTGTAAGCGTCTATATTAGGCGTTTTCGCCGCTTTGACGGCATTTCCTTCGACGCATTCATTCAGTCCCCATCCATCTCGGATAATCAAAGCTACAGGTCTCATAGGTGTCTTCTGCTCCTCTAAAATAACGAAATCACGGTTTCCGTGTTGAAAACCGCGATCCTATCAAATTTCCGCCTAAAATGCAAAATCTACTTTGCAGATTCGGGAGGTTCTGCAGGCTTTACAGGTGCTTCTGTGGAGGGTGGGGTTCTCTTCGCGATGGCCGCTTCAATTGCAGCTTCCAAGCCGTTCATCGGATGGCCCTGCCAAGCAAATTTCCCTTCGGCATCCACGATGAAGGCGTGCGGGATTCCTCTGGCACCAAAAGCTGCCATATACCCATTTTCTGTGGCTTCTGAGCCAACAGCAACTGGATACGTCATCTTGTCGCCCATCTTTTTGATGAAAGCTGCAATGGTTGATTCTTTTTCGCTAGAAACGCCAACAAAAGCGACGTTTTTATCCCCGTATTTTTTGTAGACCTCGTTGATGTGAGGAATCGATTTGACACAGGGGGGACACCAGGTAGCCCAGAATTCCACAACCGTGATTTGCCCTGCCTTGATTTCGACGGGGCCACCTTGGACCCATTTCGCCGCCTTGATTTGAGGGGCTGCATCGCCAAGTTTAGCGGCAGTAGCGGACTGGGTGAATAGAGTTGCACAAGCAACAGCAACAATGAGTGATAACTTTTTCATTTGAGTCTCCTTATGTGCGGTTTACTAGATACCTTGATTCAAGATAGTGCCATGAAGATGTTAAAATGTCAAGGAATTCATGACGTAGGATAGAAGTACTGGACGAAGTTCGATGTGAAATGCTATCTTTCCTATGAAATAACAGAAACCAAATAGAGCATCAAATTCAACGCCAACAAACAGGAATCGGCCAATGAGAACAGAAGCGGCTATCGGGTTGGGATCGAATATAGGCGATAGACTGGCGCACCTCAGCGAAGCCATCTCCAAAACAGAGAAAATTGCCGGTGTTCGCCTGCTCGCAAAATCGACCGTCTACGAAACTGAGCCCGTTGATGTCCCAGCCGAATTCATGGGTCAGAATTTTCTCAATGCAGTTGCCCTCTTTGAGGTCAACCTCGATGTCGAGGTCTGGTCTACGGCAATCCATGCAATCGAAGCCGACATGCTTCGCGTCCGTGGCAGTGTCCGGAATGTGCCACGAACCATTGATCTCGATCTTCTTTACTTTGGCAACCTGGTGATCAACCAGCCCCATCTTCACCTACCTCATCCACAGTGTACCGCTCGTCGTTTCGTCTGTCAGCCGCTTTGTGAACTTCGACCCAATCTCATCTTGCCGAACGAAGCGCTGTCAATCGCTGAAATCCTCTCCGGTCTCCCGGCGTCTCCTATGGTCGTATCATTCGTTAAAACTTGGTAGTCGAATCGCCGACAGTCCGATTTCAACAAAGCTCAAGACCAAGTTTTTGCGGAACTTAAACATTACTTTCCATGCGGACAAAGTGCCGCCGCCGCGACTGCCTGACCAAGGCGCTTTGCCTTTTCATCCGGCATCGAAATGGATACAGCAGGAAACTCGGGGTAGAATTTTTCGACGGTCTCACGCGCTGTCGAAAGAATGAGGTCTCCACCTCTACCCGATGTCACACGTCCGAGAATCAACAGGTGATCCATATCGTAGAACTCGCGATACCAGACAACGGAGTGTCCCAGATTTTCACCCACCATTTGGTAGAGTCTAAATGCCGTGGGATCATCCGCTCCCATAAGCTTCTGAACTTCAACTAAGCGCTCAGGTAGTCCCATGGATTCTGGGAACTTAATCCCGAGATAACCTGCCAGATAATTCGTAGCCTGTTGTGAAAAATACATCGCGCCGACACCGGAATCGCCCGACCATTCGTCCACCGGTGCATTCTGTCCGAAATCGACGGGCGCGAAAGCAAGCTCGTTAAGTCTACCGGTAATTCCACCGCTACGATCCAAGTATCCGCCAGCTTCGCTGGAGCCCATGGCCACACCGAGAACCGCCTTCGTTCCATTCGTTAAAAATGCGGCTAAGGCTGTAACGTCACCGTCATTCTCAACCTGAACCGGCACATTCCATTTCTTCTCAATATTACGGAAGAGGTTCTGCGCCTCTGTGTACAGGTTCGGGCGAATAGCGCGAAAGATCGATGCAACACGCATCTGGTTCGCAACCACAACCCCAGCCGTACTTCCCCCGATTGCATCCACGCGGGGCAAGTGCGACGCAGCAGCCTGCAAGCCCTTATTAAGCTGTTCAAAATGATAAGACGGACTTTCTGCGTTACGTGGATCCCACGCGAATTCATCGCTGAATCGAACTTCGCCATCCTCAACAGCCGCAACCTTGAAGTCACTGGCACCGAGATCAAACCCGATTCTGCATCCCTTCCACGAGATACCCGTCCCTTTGCCCGAATCACGGGTCTCGGGAATAGCATCAGCACGGCTGCGGCAAACCTCCATCTCGCGTCCGTAGGCTTTTAACATCATATCGCGGTCGAAGCTTCTCGCTCCGCCTGCACCGTATGCCTTTTCGATCGCCGTGCAAAAAGCTTCAGGCCCCGAAAGGTGAAGTTTCCAGCCACCTGATGCCCAGAGAACAAATTTGACAATTCGCTCTGCGAGTCGGATGGACTCGGCATCAGACTCCATTGCTGTCGGAATCGGAAGCGTATATTGAAAGGCGCAACCGTTTTCGCGTTCCCATGCAAATTTGAATTCTGTAAACTTCCCTTTCGCCGCTGCCGCTTTAAGCTTGAACAGGGACGGAATCATGGGTATAAATTGATTGGGTTTCATTCGAATTATTCCTTTAAATGCGGGCTCCGCCCGTACGAAGCGTTTCGCTGACTTCAGCCTGGAAGCGCTGGATAAATCCCATGATGAAGGCCTCAGGTGAAAGCGAATCATCCTCCATTAACGGGGTCATATCGATTGCATACGCAACCTGCTCCATATCGTCGACGGCATGAGGGTCGCCGTATGTGGCGTTGGCGCGACGCCTACCAAACGTTCCCAGGTCATATCGCTTTCCCCCCGCGATCTGGGAATCAAAGACTCCCATGAGAGCCGCTGAAAGTGCATCGCGGCCTCCTGAGTTAAGACGAAGCTTTTCTTTGTCGGAAACCCAATCAAGGCTGCGCCACCCCTCGCCTCCAAGCAACTTCTTTGGACGTTTTGCCTTCGGGAGCTTACGGATAGCGCGAATCACATTGAGAGCGGTGCCGACATGCGTGTTGTGCTTATCTGCAAAATTATGGGTCATCACCACTTCTGGATGCATGGCTCCCAGAACAGCCGCCAGTTCGTCGGACGGAGCTTGGTTTTCGGAGTCTCGCAATGCCTTACTCGTAAACCAAGGTTGAACCAAAACGGCATAGTGCCCCACATCCGCCGCCAGCTTCTGCTCTTTTCGACGGATGGCCTGCATATCCGCGTCCGTGCAATTCGCGTAGACACCGCTACGCGGAGAGCCCGCACCATTCGACATCACCACTGCACCAAAACTTGGTTCGCTCGTGCCATACGCCTCTAAAATTAACGGAAAGCCCATAAACTCAACATCGTCCTGATGCGCACCCACGACAACACTCTTGACTCGCGAGAAGGCAGCGGCACCTTCAACGCCATCAGGCACGTAGATTTCAGCTCCCGGCTGGGACAAATTAAATTGCATGCATTGATCCTTTCAAAGTCGTCGTTTTTTACGATTATTTTGTCAAATTTAGTCGCAATTATACAGGTTCGAAGATGAAAAACAAGTGCGAAGTTATTTTAAACACCACTAATGTGTAAAAATAGCCGCTTGTGGCGTGTGGCGAGTATCGAGCGACGAGATTTGTCTGACATGTCCGACCGGTCTGACTTGTCTGCCCAGTGAGTCATGATCGACGAAGCTTCCAACATGGCATACAACAAAGTTTTCACAACACAACTAACGACTAGCCACTAGCGACTAGCGACTTCTTCTGCGCTACCTCAGCACATCGCCACAAAGGCGGAATGGATCGCGGTGTCGTGAGTCAATTCGGGGTGGAAGGATGTCACCAGCATGTTTTTCTGTCGAGCAGCAATAATATGTCCGTTTTCTTCCGCAAGCACACGCGTACCACCCCAGACGCGCTCCACCCAGGGTGCGCGAATGAATACGCATTCAATCGAATGGGTTGAAAGTTCGGGAATCGGCAGGGTTACGCGAAAACTGCCAAGCTGGCGTCCGTAAGCATTGCGTTTGACGCTGATATCCATGAGTGCGAGGTGCGGAGTTTCGCCCTGTACCTCCTTTGCCAACAAGATCATACCGGCGCACGTTCCCCAAACCGGCATATCTTCTTCGATACGACGCTTGAGCGGCTCGTGCATATCGAAAATTTTCAAAAGACGCGAGATCGTCGTGCTCTCACCTCCTGGAAGAATCAGACCGTCCACAGACTTAATGCCGGCAGAGGAATTCACCTCTACCGGCTTAACGCCTCGAAGGATTGAGAGTGCTGCCAAGTGCTCTTCAACAGAGCCTTGGAGTGATAGCACACCGATTCGTTTCACATTAGCCTCTGCCTGCCATGAGATTCTCAGGCGCAATTGAGCTGATCTCCAGCCCCTTCATTGCTGCACCTAATCCCTTGCTCACTTGAACGAGCACCTTTGGATTGTTGTATGAGGCCGTTGCTTTCACAATCGCCTGTGCCATTTTTGCAGGATCAGATGATTTGAAGATACCAGAACCCACGAAAATTCCGTCGGCACCCAGCAACATCATCAGTGCAGCATCGGCTGGCGTTGCAACACCGCCAGCCGCAAAGTTCACAACGGGAAGACGTCCAGACTCTGCCACCTGCTTCACGAGTTCGAACGGTGCACCATTCTCTTTTGCAAAGACCATCAATTCATCGGCGGGAAGATTCTTCAAGCGGCGAATCGATCCCATGACCGAGCGCATGTGACGAACCGCTTCGACAATGTTGCCCGTGCCTGCTTCACCTTTGGTACGAATCATGACCGCGCCTTCTCCAATTCGGCGAAGCGCTTCACCAATGTTACGGCAACCGCAAACGAACGGAACCGAAAAAGCATGCTTGTCCAGATGGAACTCGTCGTCGGCAGGCGTCAACACCTCGCTCTCATCAATGTAATCAATCTCGAGTGCTTCAAGAATTCGAGCTTCTGCAATGTGCCCAATACGCGCCTTCGCCATCACAGGGATCGATACCGCTGCCTGAATTTCGATAATCATCTGCGGATCGCTCATGCGCGCCACACCACCGTCCCTACGGATATCCGAAGGAACGCGCTCCAGTGCCATGACAGCCACTGCGCCTGCATCTTCAGCGATCCTCGCTTCTGCGGCATTCGTTACGTCCATGATCACGCCACCCTTGAGCATTTGCGCAAGATTGCGGTTGAGCTCCGCGCGGTTTTCAGTATTCACTGCTTTGACGATCTTCGTTGTTTTCGTTGCCATATCCATTCCTCTTTCTTTTTTTACGGCGACCCACGGGTCGTTCTCACTTAATTATCAGACTTGCATCTTATAAACATGTCGGGTATTATACTATCTTTTGATACCACCACAACACCCAGTTTTAGTATTTTTGATGGGGTCAGAAGAAGTTGCTAGTCGCTAGTCGCTAGTGTGCGATTCGTAATTCGTAATTTTTCCTCACGTTCTCCCAATTCGTAATTCATAATTTTCTACTCCCTACTCCCTACTAGCAACTAGCGACTAGCGACTTCTTGATCGACAAAGTTTTTTGAATCCGTAATTTGTAATTCATAATTCGTAATTTTCTCCACACTACTCCCAACTGGCGACTAGCCACTAGCGACTTCTTCTCCCATGGACGCTCTCACCCTCACCTTCTCTGGCACAAAGCCACTCTACCACCAACTCTATAAAAAGTTGGCGGATGAAATTGCTTCTGGACACATTAAGCCGGGTGAACGGTTACCTTCGAAGCGCATGCTCGGAGACCACCTGCAAATCAGCGTCAACACCGTAGATGGTGCCTACCAGATACTTGCTGATGAAGGCTACATCGAATCGCGGCCACGAAGCGGATTCTTTGTCATCGAGATTCCAAAAGCTGTCAAATCCCTTCAGTCGGTACCCTCTCGATCTACCGCGCACGACCCCTCACCTCCCCCTGACTTCAAATACGATCTGCGTACGAGCCTTGTTGATCCTGACGTTTTTCCTTTTGCAACATGGGCGAAGTTAACCAAAAAAGTAATGACGCGCGGAAAGTCACTGCTCGCTCCCGGCGAAGCCCAGGGTGAGCTCGTCCTGCGCGAAGCACTAATGGAACATCTGCGGGAATTCCGTGCCGTCGATGCGGTGACTTCGCAAATGGTGATCGGTGCCGGAATGGAATACCTGCTCACTCTTCTCACCAAGATCACGGGATCGGATGTCCTGTATGCCCTCGAAGATCCAGGCTACGTAAAGAACCGACGCATCCTCCAAAATAATCGTGTTCCCTACACTCTGCTCGGCATGGATGACTCCGGCATGAGACCGGATTTGTTGAGAAGCAGCGGTGCTGACATTGCCTACATTACGCCAACGCATCAATTTCCCATGGGAACGACTATGCCCGTTGGACGGCGACTCGAGCTCATCGCGTGGGCCGAAGAAAAAGCAGGCCGCTATATTATCGAGGATGATTATGACAGCGAATTCCGATATCTAGGAAGACCGATACCCTCGCTGTCTGGTCTCACCTCGAGCGAGAAAGTCATCTACATTGGCACCATGTCTCGCTCAATTGCACCCTCGGTTCGTATCGCCTATATGGTTCTGCCGGAAACGCTTCTTCGAGAGTATCGCCGACGCTTTGAAGGCTATTCTTGCACGGTCTCGGTCTTCGAGCAACTCACGCTTGCAGAATTCATTGCGGGCGGACATCTCGTCCGCCATCTAAACCGTGTACGTACGCTGTGCCGGAAGCGTCGCGACCTGCTCATTTCGCTCCTCAAAGCGGCCTTTGGATCGCGCGTTCGTATTAGTGGATCCAACGTAGGATTACACCTGCTCGTCACGCTTAGCGGCGGTCCTGGGGAAAAAGGCATGAAAACACGTGCTGCAAAAGAAGGGATACGCCTCACCGGTGTTTCTGAATACAGAGAGCGAAGCGACACCGTCATTCCACGCAACACCGTCGTCATCGGCTATGCGGCTTTGAAGGAAAACGACATTGCTCAAATCATCGAACTTCTTGCTTCCGCCTGGGCCTAATTTTCAATAAACAGCGGCGAAGTCGCGAGCTGCATCGCGCATGGCGACCAGATTTTCCCAGGGCACTTCCGGTTCTACCATGTGGGTGGGAGCGATGACGATGCCGCCCTGCTTACCGCAGATTTCAAGATTGCGCCAAACCGCGTCGCGTACGGCTTCAGGAGTACCGAAAGGTAGCAGTTGCTGCGTTCCGATCGTGCCCCAGTAAGATAAGCACCCTCCTGTTTCACGGTGAACGTCTGCAAAATCCATACATTCAGGTTGAACCGGATTGAGGGTATCCACGCCGACCTCGATTAGGTCATTCAGGAATGGAATCACATAGCCGCAGGAGTGGTAAAAGATCAACAGGTCCGGTTTAATGGCGCGTGCGGCATCAATCACTTTCTTCAACCGTGGCTTTAGCCACGTGCGCCAGAGTTCAAGGCTCATCATGATGGTGTCTTGCATGCCGATGTCGTCCCCCATCATGACAATGTCGCATCCAGCCTCTGCATAAACACGGATGCGCTCGACGGAAGACTTCGTCACGCGATCCAGCAACAGAGTGGCGCGTTCGTCTTCCATCATCATATCAGTCATTAAGTCTTCCATGGAACGCATATACCAGGATCTTTCCCAAACAGGACTGGATAGGCAACCTGCTGACGCTAGTCCGAGGCTCTGCAAACGGAGGACTTCCGATTTGAGACGTGCGACTTCGCCGGGCATAATGCGAGGTTCCGGGAAGCGGCGGATTTCATCTTCGGTAACCGCCTCGCCTCTCAGGGGGTGATGCATCCGAGTCATGTGCCAGCAATCCGGCTGCTTCGAATGTCCCACGCACCAGTTATCAAATGAGGTCTCATCTGGCAACGTCTCCTGTTTATATAAGGCACGTGGATTCTCGCACGTGGATTTTTCCCGGATGCCGAGCTCCCGGTAGGGTGCGCCGAACCATCCCTCAACATCGCGATGTCCGAAACGCGCCTCGAAAGCCTCAAGTTGTGAAGGGCAGAATTGCCCCGGAGAAAACGGAACCGTCTTAAAGCCTTCTCTTCTCAAGGAACGCAGTAAATTGTCACGCAGAGTTATCATGGGTGGTCTCAATTTTTTTATGAGAGCCGACCTTTGAAATCGGCATAATCGAAGCACTTGATTAGCTCGACATTCCCGTCAAGCGTGCGACGCGCAATCGATGGCAAATTAACACCGTTAAAGGTATTGTTTTTCACCATCGTATAATGCGCCATATCACAGAAAACGAGCTGGTCGCCTTCCTTGAGTTTTTGGTCAAATGAATACGTTCCGATCACATCGCCAGCCAGGCAGGTAGGACCGCCAAGGCGATATGAATACGCCTTCTCCCCATCCTTACCCGCGCCGATAATTTCAGGTCGATAAGGCATCTCAAGAACATCAGGCATGTGACACGCCGCCGACGTGTCGAGAATGGCAACAGGAACTTCATACTCGTTCACATCGAGGACTTCCGCAACGAGAAAACCCGTATTCAGCGCAACGGCTTCTCCAGGTTCTAGATAGACGAGAACACCATATTTATCCTGAAAACGCGAAACGCATTCGACAAGTAAGTCGACATCATAGTCGGGGCGCGTAATGTGGTGTCCTCCGCCGAAATTAACCCATTTCATCTTCGGGATCAAATCGCCGAAATTCGCTTCAAAATGTGGAAGCGTCCGCTGCAGGGTATCGGAATTTTGTTCGCACATCGTGTGGAAATGCAGGCCAGAAATCCCTTCAAGTTGCGACTCATCAAGCTCGTTTCTTGGAATGCCAAGACGTGATCCGAGCGCACAAGGGTTATACAGATCAACATCGATTTCCGAGTAGCCATGGTTAACGCGAAGACCACATTCAATCTTACGTCCACTGGCCTTAATCTGATCGCGATGCGTGGCCCATTGTTTCATAGAATTGAATACAATATGGTCGCACTTTTTGACGATCTCAGGAAAATCGATAGCGGAATAGGCCGGACTAAAGATATGAACCTCGCCGCCCATCTCCTCATGTCCTAGTCGCGCCTCAAAAAGTGAGCTCGCCGTCGTGCCACAGAGGTACTTACCGATCAGCGGATATTCGCTGAACATCGAAAAGCCCTTCTGAGCCAAAAGAATTCTGCATCCGGTGCGCTTCATAACCGAAGCCATGATCTCAAGATTACGAACCAGCAGCCGCTCATCTACGATGTAGAACGGAGTTTTAAGAGATGATAAATTGATGTCTAACATACGAGTTAATTACGAATTATGAATTATGAATTACGAATTGGGACTGGAGTTTGCTGCCCATGCAGAACATGGCACAAAAATTATGAATTACGAATTATGAATTATGAATTACGAATTGGGACTGGAGTCTGCTGCCCATGCAGAACATGGCACAAAAATTATGAATTACGAATTATGAATTGGGACTGGAGTCTGCTGCCCATGCAGAACATGGCACAAAAATTATGAATTACGAATTATGAATTACG
>CAZKJH010000014.1:35516-42090 GCA_964553035.1 uncultured Lentisphaerales bacterium
GAATTATGAATTACGAATTGGGACTGGAGTTTGCTGCCCATGCAGAACATGGCACAAAAATTATGAATTATGAATTATGAATTACGAATTGGGACTTAATTCTGGATTGGAAGAACTGAACTGTGAATTACGAGTGGAAATTTAATTTCAAGACAGAATTTATTTGATGGAGCGAAAATACAACTTGCATTCATCTGTTCAGTTTTACACTCTTCTGGATGGCGGCGATGATACGACAGAGTTCTTCTGCGTCTGGATGAATACTGTCGTACTCGTTTTGTGTTAGAAAATTCGTATCGCGAAGAAGCCGAAGCCAGTACGAAGTTTCCCGTGCTTCCTTATAGGCTATCGAAAGCTTTGCTGTAAAATCCGCGCGAGATATCCCACCTAAAGCTTCTTCAATATTAGCACCAATACTCGTTCCAGACTTTAGTGCCTGTTTTGAAAGAATGAATTCTTTTCTGTCCGCTGTAAGCATCTTGTACATGTTTACAATGCGAACCGCAAAGGCATAGCTCTTTTCACGAACGATATTGTCTGATTTCATCGCAATTTCAAATTCGTAATTCGTAATTCATAATTTCCCGCCAGGGCTAGTCCACTAGCACAGGCGTGAACGACTCCTTCCAGGGTAAGCCCCACTTGTTGAGGGCTTCCATGAATGGATCGGGATCGAATTCTTCAACGTTGTTCACGCCTGGCTTGATCCACTTGCCGGAGAGCATCATCATCGCACCGATCATGGCGGGGACGCCGGTCGTATACGAGATTGCCTGCGAGCCGATTTCACGATAGCACGCCTCGTGATCGCAGATGTTGTAGACGTAGTAGTTGACCGATTTGGCGTTCTTAACGCCCTTGTAAATACAGCCGATGTTCGTCTTGCCCTTGGTACGAGGGCCGAGCGAAGCAGGATCTGGAAGAACCGCCTTCAAAAATTGCAGCGGTACGATCATCTTGCCTTCGAAGTCGATCGGCACGATCGAGGTCATGCCGACGTTCTCAAGACACTTCAAATGCGTCAGGTAGCTCTTCCCGAATGTCATGAAAAAGCGAATGCGCTTGATTCCCTTGATGTTCAAGGCAAGCGATTCGAGCTCTTCGTGGTGAAGCAGATACATGTCTTTGTGGCCAACGCCCTCGAAGTCATATTCGCGCTTGATTTCCATGGGCTCGGTTTCAATCCATTCGCCGTTTTCCCAATAGCTGCCTTTTGCCGTAACTTCCCGGATATTGATCTCGGGATTGAAGTTTGTAGCAAACGGATAGCCATGATCGCCGCCGTTGCAATCGAGAATATCAATCTCATGAATCTCATCGAAATAGTGCTTCATGGCATAAGCCGAAAAGACACCAGTGACACCGGGGTCGAACCCACATCCGAGAACAGCCGTAATCCCCGCTTCTTCAAAACGCTTACGGTAGGCCCATTGCCAGCTATATTCGAATTTGGCCGTATCGTGCGGCTCATAGTTAGCGGTATCGAGATAGTTAGTGCGAGTGGCGAGACAGGCTTCCATGATCGTCAGATCCTGATATGGCAGAGCCACATTCACGACAAGATCAGGTTTGTATGCCTCAATGAGAGCAACGAGCTCTGGCACGTTGTCAGCATCCACCTTCGCTGTCGTAATCTTTGTGCGCCCACCATCAAGCTTAGCCTTATAGGCATCGCACTTCGATTTCGTCCTGCTAGCAATGCAGATCTCGGAGAAGATGTCCGAGTTCTGGCAGCATTTATGTATCACCACACCAGCGACACCGCCAGCTCCAATTATCAGTACTTTACTCATCTGTTTTTGTCTCCAAAATAGTTGTGGGGAAATTTAGTTAAAGGGATCGAAAGCGGTTTTAATTGTTTTTCAATTCGTAATTCATAATTCGTAATTCATAATTCGTAATTCATAATTCGTAATTCGTAATTAAAGAACTCCTACGCGAGGAGTTCTTTGACATAGGTAGGCAGATAGAAGCACCCCTTATGCAGATCCGTGTTGTAATAGCGCGTTTTGAGTCCCAGCTCATTCCACTTCGCATCGTTGAGATCATCAATCGGATGGTATTTTTTAGAAGCGAAGCCGAAGAGCCAATGACCCGATGGATAGGAAGGAATGTGGCATTGATAGACCATGCTTAGCGGAAAAACCGTTGCAATTTGCTTATGAGCCTTCTGAACCATCATTGAATGTTCGCTGTAGAACGGACTCTCATGTTGATTGATGAGAATACCGTCATCATGCAGGGCCTTAAAGCAGTTACCATAGAATTCGCGAGTAAAAAGGCCTTCTGCTGGACCGTAGGCATCAGCGCAATCGACGATAATAAGATCGTATTCGGATTTCTTTGTACGAACGAAGCGGAGACCTTCTTCGAAATAGATGTGGACACGTGGATCCTGAAGTTTGCATGCCGTAAAGGGCATGTGAACCATGCACAGCGTCACGACGTCCTTATCGACCTCAACCATGTCGATATTTTGAATCGTCTTATACTTGCAAAGCTCTCGAATGGTTCCACCGTTACCCGCGCCGATAACCAAAACATTTCGGACGTTAGGGTGAACGGCCATCGAGACATGCGTAATCATCTCGTGGTAAATGAACTCATCCTTTTCGGTGATCATGAGTTCGCCATCCAGAACAAGGACTCGTCCGTACTCATACGTTTCGAGAATATCGATACGCTGAATTTCGCTCTGATGACTTGCAAGCTGGCGCTTGCTCTTAATTGAAAGCTGAACGGCTTTCGTATGCTGGTCGGTATACCATAGTTCCATAACGATTGACTCCAATGGCTAAACAAGAATTAAATAGGCTTACGAAGATTATTCGCAGATGTGTACCTTTCGCGCAGCGGTGTTCTTAACCCAACAATTGACCCGGGGACAGGACTGGATTCAACGGCCCGCAACCACGTTGATATACTCCATGCTCATATCCTCAGTACCCGTCATGAAACATCCTTTTTCTTTCGAATAGACGATATGATTGAGGATATCCTGAGTGATGCGTTCGCCGGGAGCGAGAGTCGGTATTCCTGGAGGATAGCTCATCACGAACTCACCGCAGACGTGACCGACACTCTCCTCAAGAAGAACCGCCTTTTTCTTCGAATAGAACGCATCTTTAGGACCCATGACGATCTGAGGATTAATGTATTCGTGATCAAAGAGTCCTTGTGAGTCTTTTTCATGAAGACGCTTGATTTCCGCGAGTGCGGAAATCAATCTTTCAATCTCCATGTTGCGATCGCCTGCTGAGATAATGGCCAGAATGTTACCAATATCGCCGAACTCAATTTGTATCCCATAGTCATCGCGAAGGAGGTCATAAACTTCAATGCCGGCAAGCCCGATATTTCGGGTATGAACCGATAGCTTCGTCGAATCAAATGCAAAAACAGTGTCGTCGTTCACGAGCTCGGTGCCAAAGGCGTAGTAGCCACCGAGACGATTGATCTCGTCGCGGGCATAGTTAGCGAAATCCATGGTTTTTGTGAACATCGCATAGCCATTGACACAGAGATTCTTTCGTGCAATGTCGAGCGAGGAAAGAAGCAGATAGGAGGCAGAGGTCGTCTGAGTTAAATTGATTACTTGGCGCACGTAGTCTGCATTTACAGAATTGCGAGTCAGCAGAATCGAGCTCTGTGTCAGCGAACCACCCGTCTTGTGTATACTCACCGCTGCCATATCGGCACCCGCCGCCATCGCGGAAATCGGAAGCTTATCATGAAAATAAAAGTGCGTTCCATGCGCCTCATCCGCAAGCACCAGCATGTGGTTTGCATGAGCAAGCGCAACGATTTCGGAAAGATTCGAGCAGATCCCATAATATGTCGGATTGTTGACGAGGATCGCCTTGGCATCAGGATTTTCAGCGATCGCACGTCTCACATCCTGTGTGGACATGCCCAAGGGAATACCGAGTTCCTTGTTGGTACCCGGATTGATATAAACTGGCAGGGCACCGCAGACCACAAGCGCATTGATCGCGCTCCGGTGGACATTGCGCGGCATGATAATTTTGTCGCCGGTGTTGCACACCGACATGATCATCGCCTGCACGCCAGCAGTCGCCCCATTGACAATGAAAAAAGATTCGTCGGCCCCGAATGCGGCTGCCGCCAGCTCCTGTGCGTCCTTAATAACTGAAATCGGATGGCACAAGCTATCGAGCGGTTTCATCGAGTTAACATCTAAACTCATCGCGGTAGCACCGAGAAACTCGGTCAGCTCCTTGTTTCCGCGCCCGCCTTTATGGCCCGGCACATCGAAATGTGCAAGCCGGTTCATGCGTTGTTCTTCTAATGCTTTGTGAATGGGTGTGTCTTGCTGCGTGAGCTTATTCAATTCGAGTCACCTGCCGTTTCCACCGGGATTTAAGCCCGGCCATTGTGATATTTATTTCTGCCGTAAGGACACCCACACAGGCGTGGAAGTTCGCTGGCAACTCATGTGAAAACGCATTTAGTATTGCATGATGCCCTGTTAAAAATCAATGCCTATTTTTCTCTTCTGAAAAAAAGATTGTAAATCGTTGGAATCACACTCCCCAAAAAAATCACCAAAAAAAATCGTATGGGACACACCGACTCAATATGCTACACTGAAAGCCACAATTTCCAAAAGGTAGCTTATGACAGAAACAATAATCGTACTCGATTTCGGTTCCCAATACAGTCAGCTCATTGCACGCAGAATCCGCGAATGCAATGTCTACAGTCAGGTCGTCCCGTTCAACACCAGCGCAGATAAGATTCGTGAACTGAACCCCAAGGGCATTATTCTCTCCGGTGGCCCAGCCAGCGTCTACGAAGAAGGTGCTCCGAAAATCGATGCTGCAATCTATGATCTAGGCATTCCGATTCTTGGTATCTGCTACGGAATGCAGATCACCATGCAGACGCTCGGCGGAAAAGTGAGCCCTGGCGTTGCACGAGAATACGGACGCGCTGAAATGCGAATCGTCGCGCCCAACCCACTCTTCAAGGGGATCAAATCACCGCTCAAAGTGTGGATGAGCCACGGTGACAAGGTTGAATCAACACCCAAGGGTACCCATCTCATCGCCGAAACGGACAACACCGCAAACGCGGCGATCATGATCTCGGAGCGTTCCATTTATGGCATCCAATTCCATCCGGAGGTTGTTCATACCGAGCAAGGTGACGCAATTCTGCGCAACTTCTGCATCGATATTTGCGGTTGTGCTGGTTCCTGGACTATGGCCTCCTTTATCGATGAATCCGTCAAAGGAATCCGCGAAAAGATCGGAGCCGACCACGTCATCCTCGGGCTCTCCGGCGGCGTGGACTCTTCTGTAGCAGCCGCGCTAATCCAGTCAGCCATCGGCAATCAGCTCACCTGCATCTTTGTTGACAACGGGCTTCTCCGCAAAAATGAGGCTGAAGGCGTAAAAAAACTCTTTGGCGACAACTTTAAGATGGATCTCTGCTTCGTGGATGCAGCAGATCGCTTTCTCGACAAACTTACCGGCATCGATGAACCGGAAGCAAAGCGTAAGGTTATCGGACACGAATTCGTAAGCGTTTTCACGGATGCGGCGCGGTCGTTTAATGATGTCAAATGGCTCGCCCAAGGCACGACTTACCCTGATGTCATCGAAAGCGTTTCCATCAATGGCAACCCTTCGCAGATGATCAAGAGTCATCATAACGTAGGCGGACTTCCCAAGGACCTGAAATTTAAACTCCTCGAACCCCTCGCCCGCCTTTTCAAGGACGAAGTCCGCGAAGTGGGCCGCCAGCTCGGGCTACCTGAATCTGTCGTGATGCGTCAGCCCTTCCCAGGACCGGGTCTCGGCGTCCGCCATCTCGGAGCGGTTTCCAAGAAAACGCTCGACATCCTGCGCGAAGCGGATGCGATCATGGTCAACGAAATCAAGCAAGCTGGGCTTTACTATAAGATCTGGCAGGCCTTTGCGATCTTCCTCCCCGTCCGCACCGTCGGCGTCATGGGGGACTGCCGCACCTACGACTACGTCATTGCGCTCCGTGCTGTGGAAAGTACGGACGGCATGACGGCAGACTGGGCAAATCTTCCTTACGAACTACTCCAGCGCATCTCCAGCCGCATTATCAACGAAGTCGCCGGCGTCAACCGCGTCGTCTACGACATTACGAGCAAGCCGCCTGGAACTATTGAATGGGAATAAGTGAGACTCCAGGCAGGTTCATAGAGGCTTAAATCGCGGTGTGCCTGTCGTAACAGAATTGCAGAAGGCACCAACGCAATACCCGAAACCAGAAAGGGAAAGATTATGCCCCTCAACGTTGTCGTCGATACCACACGCGGAACCCTAAAAAGCCTTCCTTTCCTAAGCTTTTTTCTAGCCTGACCCCAGTTTTCTTCTAAAAAGCCTTCCTTCCCTAAGCTTTTTTCAGCGGTCTGTCCCGAATGGCACAAACTTAAGCACCGTTCCGATCTTAATCCTAATCGTAATCGATCCCAGCAGAGAGATTATGATTACGCGTACGAGTAGGAACACCGCTAAATTACTTAAGTTAGCGCCATTCGGGACAGGCGTCTGAAATGCCCTGCAGAGGCGCGAGC
>CAZKJH010000015.1:0-42014 GCA_964553035.1 uncultured Lentisphaerales bacterium
CCTCTCGAAAATCACGACTAATACGAGCTTTCACAACTCATGCGTCAGCACTGATCGTCCTTGAAACTGCACCCCATTTAGGGGTATAATGCAACTCACTTAAAATACTCAATCCGGAGTTCCCCCAATGGCATACGAAGTACTAGCACGCAAATGGCGTCCGCAAAAATTTGAAGAAGTAGTCGGTCAAGACCATGTTGTCAAGACATTGCGCAATGCCATCGAGCAAAACCGGATCGCCCAAGGCTACCTGCTTGCCGGCCCGCGAGGAACCGGCAAAACCACGATCGCACGAATTTTTGCCAAGGCACTGAACTGCAAGAACGGCCCTACGGCAAACCCGTGCTGCGAATGCAACTCCTGCCGTGACATCGCCAACGGCACCTCGTTCGACGTGACCGAAATTGACGGTGCCTCCAACAACAAGGTCGACGACGTCCATTCAAAGATCATCGACAATATCGACTTCGCCCCGATTGGTGGCAAATACCGTATCTACTACATCGACGAAGTTCACATGCTCTCCACCAGTGCCTTCAATGCGCTACTCAAGTCGCTCGAAGAACCACCGCCATACGCCAAGTTCATCTTCGCCACAACAGAACCCGAGAAAGTCATTGGCACGATCCTCTCACGCTGCCAGCGCTTCGACCTGCGCCGCATTTCTCTGCCGGTCATCATTGAACAACTTCGAAAAATCGCACACGATGAAAAAATTAACATCGATGACGATGCCCTTCTTGCCATCGCACGCGGAGCCGATGGCGGCATGCGTGATGCCGAATCTGCCCTCGACCAGATGATCGCCTTCACGGGCAACGAAATTCGGGAATCTGATGTATTAAGCGTTTTTGGCCTCGCTGCTCGCAGCATGATCGAAAAACTAGCCGAAGCCGTCATGGACGGCAAGATCCCTCAAGTGCTCAAGCTGGTCGCCGAGCTCGACAACTCTGGCAAAGATCTACGACGCCTCACTTCCGAACTGATCAACCATTTCCGCAACCTGCTGGTATGCATCCAGCTCGACGGCTCTACAGAAGGTCTCGACCTAACGGATGCGCAATGCGCCACGCTACAGAGCCAATGTAAATCAGGCTCTACCGCTGCCGTACTGACAGTCGTGGAAAACCTTATCGATCTCGAAGGCAAGATGAGGCTCTCGCTTTCCCAACGAACCATGGTCGAAACAACGCTCATCCGCTGCGCACGCGCTTCACAACTCGTTGATCTGGAAAGTATCCTTAAAAAACTGACCAAACTCGCCGAAGGAGCCGAAGTCGAAACGACTCCCGTACCACAGTCTTCAGATCACACCGCCAACGCCGCCGCCGCACCCCACATGGCAAAAGCAACCTCTCGTTCTCCGGCAGCCACTGCGCCTTCAAACCACACAGTTCAGGCAGATACACTCGATTCAAGCACCGAACAAGAAACGCCCATGGCGAAACCTGAGCAAACGACGCCCTACGCCCTGCGCCCTACGCCCTCTACTCAAACTTTGCGCATCAGCGAAGCTGAACGCAACGAAAAAATTATAGACCTTCCCGTCGTCAGAGACGCACTAAAAGTTTTTGACGCTAAAATCACTGACATCACGTCTGGACAATAACAGCACCGCAAGGAAATCATACTATGGCCACCCCCAACTTCTTTCAGCAGGCAAAGCAGGCGATGGAACTCCGCAACAAAATGAAGAAGATTCAGAAGGAGCTCGAATCGCAAGTCGTCGAATACGAGAACGCAGGCGTCATCGTCTCCGCCCGTGGAGATATGTCTCTTGCGAGCATTAAGATCGACCCTGTCATCATCGACATTACTCGCGTTGACAAACTCGAACGGACGATCCTTGAAAACTGCAACAAAGCACTTAAGATTGCCAAAGACCAGGCAGGTGCCCAAATGCAGAAAATGACCAAAGAAATGGGTCTCGATGGTCTCCTCGGCGGCGGCTAGGATTATATGGCAAACCCCTTTGATAATCTGGCTCAAGAACTGGCAAAGCTGCCAGGAATTGGCCGTCGATCGGCCGAGCGTGTAGCACTCGCCCTCGTCAGAAAGGGCGATGCGCTCATGAACCCGCTGATCGATGCCCTGCAGTCCGTACGCGACAATGTATGCGTCTGTGGCCTCTGTGGATCTATCACCACACGAGGAAACAACCCCTGTCGTCTCTGCTCTGACCCACGACGCAACGCATCTCTGCTGTGCGTCGTAGAGGAATCGGGTGACATCATATCCATCGAACGCTCCGGCGCTTTCAACGGTGTCTACCACACGCTCCACGGCCGGATTTCGCCCATGGCCTCCTCGGGCCCCGATGACATTCGTCTCGCCGAACTTGAAAGACGCATCGAAAGTGGCACCTTTACAGAAATCATCCTCGCAATCGGAACAGATGTCGAAGGCGATGCTACCTCTGCCTACATCTCGGAACGGCTGGCTGGTTATGCGTTAACCGTGACACGCCTCGCTCTTGGTCTTCCGGCAGATAGTGGCATTGCCTACTCCGATCCCATTACGCTGAAGCGCGCGATCAACGGCAGACAAGTGCTCTAATGAACGGCAGAATACATTCAATCGAAAGCTTTGGGGCTGTTGACGGTCCAGGCGTTCGATTTGTCGTCTTTTTTCAGGGTTGTCCCATGCGGTGTCGCTTCTGCCACAACCCAGACACCTGGGATCCTGAGGGTGGCAAGCTCATCACTTCCGAAGTGATCGTCGAGAAGGCTGAGCGCTGTCGTGCCTATTTGCAAAATGGCGGCGTTACGCTCTCCGGAGGGGAGCCTCTCATGCAACCCGACTTCGCTCTCGATATTTTACGACGCCTCAACGAAGCCCGTCTGCACTCGGCTCTTGATACGGCTGGCATGGTTCCGCTTGCGGTCTCGGCACCCGTCATCGATGCCGCCGACATGGTGCTACTCGACATCAAGGCCCTAGATCCAGAGGATTGCACGTCGTTGACCGGACAATCCAATACCAATGAACTTTCGACTCTCGACTACTGCGAGAAAACTGCGAAACGCACGTGGATTCGGCATGTTCTTGTGCCGGGAATTACGCTCGAAACAGAGAAACTCAAGAAGCTTGCCGATTTTCTTAAAAAATACACCTGCGTCGAAAAGGTAGAACTCCTACCCTTCCATAAACTCGGCGAGTTCAAATGGAAAGAACTCGGTATCCCGTATACGCTCACGGATACGCCTGCTCCGACCCAGAAAGAAATCGAAGCGGCTCAGCATCTGGTTAAAATGTCGATCTTCTCAACACAATAAAATCGCCGCAGCCAGCGACCGCGACGATTCATGACGAACTAATTCTTAATTTGTAATTCGTATTTTTTAATTCTTAATTTTTGAAGCTTCCAGCGTAACGCGCTGCACTTCCGAGTTCTGCTTCGATTCGGAGCAAGCGGTTATATTTCGCAACGCGTTCCGAACGCGATAGCGAACCCGTCTTGATCTGACCGCAGCAGGTACCAACTGCAAGGTCGGCGATAAACGTATCCTCAGTCTCGCCAGACCGATGCGACATCACGCATGTGTACCCGGCTTCTCCCGCCAATTTCATCGTGGCAAGTGTTTCCGTCAAGGTACCGATCTGGTTCACTTTGATGAGCACAGCGTTGGCAGCCTTCTCGGCAATTCCGCGGCGAACGAAATCGACATTGGTCACAAAGAGATCATCGCCTACGAGCTGACACGTTGCACCCATCTGCGCCGTAAGCTTGATCCAGCCAGCCCAATCGTTTTCAGACATGCCGTCTTCAATCGAATCGATCGGATATTTTCTAGCAAGCTCCGCTAGATACTGGATCTGCGCTGGGCTGTCCAGACTTGCGGGCTGGTTCTGCGCTCCACGCGCCTTCGTCTCGAACTTGCCGTAGTCGTAGATCCCCTTAACGAAAAACTCCGAAGCCGCACAGTCCAATGCCAGCGAAACCTGACCACCCTGATCAGCGCGTCCCGGTTTATACCCAGCCTTCTCGATAGCCTGCAAGATGGTTTCAATGGCATCTTCTGTACCCGTAAAAACAGGAGCGAAGCCACCCTCGTCACCAACAGCCGTGGAAAAGCCTCGCTTCTTAAGCAAAGACTTTAGCGAATGGAAAATTTCTGCGCCGGAACGGAGTGCTTCACTGAAGGAAGGAAGTCCGTGTGGACGAATCATAAACTCTTGGAAAGCAATCGGTGCATCCGAATGCGAGCCGCCGTTAACGATGTTCATCATCGGCACTGGCAAAACCCATTCCTTCTTATCGCCACCGAGATAACGGTAAAGCGGTACATTTTTCGTTCGTGCAGCAGCCCGCGCAGAAGCAAGCGAAGCCGCCAACATGGCGTTTGCACCTAACTTGGATTTGGTCGGAGTTCCATCTGCCTCTATCATGCGACGATCAATCTCGGCCTGATCGCAAACATCGACTCCAGCGAGGATTTTCGAAATATCTTGATTAACATTTTTAACGGCTTTAAGAACACCCTTGCCGCCATACCGGGCGGAGTCGCCATCGCGAAGCTCAAGCGCTTCATGTTCTCCGGTTGAGGCACCTGACGGAACTGCAGCCCGTGCAGAGATACCACAAGCCAGATGAACAACAGCCTCGACGGTTGGATAGCCTCGCGAATCAAGAATCTCATGTGCCTTGAGTGAATTTATTTTCGTATCCATAATCGTAATCCTCAATGGTTGATTTAACAGAAGCAGGATTCCATCGTAGCAAAACATCCCGAACAAGGCAACAAGTGTATGCAGATTCTAAACAGTTCCAGCATTCCTGTGTTTTAATTCACAGTTTGTAATTCGTAATTTGTAATTTTTTACTATTGACTCCGCGTGCTGTTTTTTGATACTTTCAAGCCCGTTCGCCTGTAGAATCGGGGTGTAGCGCAGTCTGGTAGCGCGTTTGGTTCGGGACCAAAAGGTCAAGAGTTCGAATCTCTTCACCCCGACCACTTTTAAGTGGCCTCACAGCAACAACTTACTCGAACACAAAAACAACAAAGCCGATCCTCTGGTCGGCTTTTTAGTTCGCATGTTTGACATTTCTTTTAGAAATTCGAGATGCTCTATCTCGTCTAAAAGCATGGAATCCCAAGCGTATTCGAGGGACTTCAAATGGGTTGGTAGATTGGTGATGGTGAAAAGAAACTGTTTTAGTGCATTGTCGGGTGAATCCGGTTGCAATTCTGATTGGATACCGTATAATCAGAAAACGTTTAAAGTGATGAGCACATCCAGTGTAGAGGATATGTTCTAACACGCATCTGAAAGGTAAGACCATGCGGGTAAAGAAGCTGCTTCCCATAAGTAAAGAATGTCAAATGCGGATCGTTTTCTGTAGTGTCCTGTTCGCTACGGTTACAATAAAATCTCGCGCATTGTCCATCCCAGAGCTTACAGCTCCTGTTTTCGCCGACACGGAGGTATCGACGAACGTGAACATGACGGTGTGGACTGAAAATATCCGCCAATTCAATGTGACCCTCCAGTTCAATGCAACGCCGTCTAACAATGTGCAGGTGGCATTCGGCAATGACGCTGATGCAGACGAGCAACTCACCGATGAAGAAACAGACTTGACGCTCGGCTGGGACTGCGGCGCATGGTTCGTCGTCTCCGATGAACCCACGAACAGCTTTACAGCTATCGCATCCGGAAACACGGGCATACGTCGCGAAATCAGTTTCATCGTGTACCTTGACTCAAATGGGTTTCCGCGTCATCTGGATACCTTCGCGGATGGGGTGCCGATATCATTCGCAGGACTGGACGGCAGCTCTCCGCCCGAATGGCTTTTCTCTAAAACGTGGAACATGCTTAAGATAACTGCACGCGGCGTCGATGTGCATAACGACCATGTTTCGATTAAACTCAACACCGATCCTGTTGTTTTTCTACTGAGATAAGTCATGAATGGAATGTATACTTTCACGGTCTGTGCTAATATCAGTACATCTCCGAATGTAATGGGGATATTTCTCACATTAGGCTTCTTCAGCGTCTGTCTTGTGTTCCTGATTAAGCATTCCTTCGGAACGGAGCCATTTAGGCGTCTGACCGCCGGCTTCAACCGTCTGCCGCGTCAGGTTCAAATAACGGTACTGGGCATCGCTGCCGTCGGCATCGTCATCGGCGGAAGCAAGCCTGAATCCACGCCTCTCAGGTCTCCGTTCATCAATGTCAGCCAACTTCCGTCAAGCGCATCGATGCAGATCGTGGACGACCTTGCGTTTTCAGAACAGGATGTTGCGCTCAGGAAAGTGCTCTCCGGTGTATCCATTGACGAGACCCTTGATCTCTCAGCCCCGACGAACGCCATCGTCCATGAGCCATGGCGTCTGCGCGGTGCCGCCGAAAACGGCTTCTGGGTCGAGCTGGACACGCCCTTCCCGATAAGAACGAACGCGTACGATGCCGTTTACGTGTCCTCCTCCGGAACGCTCGCTTTCGGGCGACGTAAAAGCTCCTCCCGAGCCACCCTGCTCCCGGATAGGAATCACCCAACCAGCATCTTCCTCGCTCCGCTCCAGACCGTGCTGGGAATTCCACCGCAGGCGCGGTGGAATTCAATTACGAATGATGAATTAGGAATTACGAATTCTTTGTTCTGGCATGATGTCACCGACTCCGGTTCAATACGATTCACGTGGCGAAACGTACTGCTGGGGCGAGAGACCAACGCTCCCGCATCCTTCCAGGCCGAGCTCTTCCCGGGAGGCGATTTCATTTTCAGATATGATTTCAGTTCCCTAGCCCCTAACCCTTTATCCCAAGCCCCTGATTTCGTTGTCGGGGTACAAGACCAAGAGAATGCCAAGACCGCCCTGATCGCAACCGCGGCGTTCCGTTGTTCCGAAACGAATCACCTCTGTGGAGCCATCTACGGTCTCGATGACAGCGGAAACGGCACGAATGTCTTTTCAGTACCGCTCTGTGTACTTGTCACCAACACGCCTCAATTCACCCTCCACTGGACAGACATCAGCGATCTTAACCTCTCCGTTCCGGATCCTGACAACGACGGACTGGCTTCTGCCGAGGAAGTACTCGTTTATCATACTGATCCCAGTAATCCTGACACAGATTTCGACGGCATCTCGGATGGCGATGAAAACGCGCTGGGAAGCAACCCCCTGAACCCGGATACTGACGACGACGGACTGCCTGACGGGAATGATCCCAATCCGTTTGTCTGGGACGATGCCGAATCGGATCCGGGCAACGTGGGCATGTCGCTGGCTGATCAATTGCTGAACGGACTGGGTCTCGCTGTGGATATCACCCTCGACACGGACGGAGACGGATGGCCCGACTGGAAAGAAGAACTTGCTGGCACCTCTCCAACTCATTCAGGGGATAGTCCATGGAACGAAGACAACTCAACAAAAATCTTTGATGTTACATTCTCTTCCGGGGCGGCACTGAACACTCCTGTGCTCGTCGCCGTCGGCGACCTCCGGATGATCTTCGCAACCGCGCCGGCCTCGCGTACCGTCACCTTACGCGAAGGTATCGCGTATCCTGTCACGCTTTTTGCAGCCGAAGATTGCACCGTTTCGCTGACAGCAACCCTCGGTTCGAGTTATGCCGTTTTCAGCAACCCGCATCCCGTTTTTGGAGCCGGTACGCATCCCGGGAACCGTTCCGCATCTTCAGGCGGCGGTACGCTGGCGGGTGGGCGTTCGGTACCCTCCGGCGTGATTGCACTGCCCGCTCTATCGATAGTTCCTGATCCGATTTGCTTCCATTCCACGGCAGATAAGCCGGTACAGGTGTACGCCACACCCGATTTAGCGGGAACATGGATATGGAACTCTGACGGAGCTATTGATGGAGCCACGCAAAGCAATGTGACCCTCGACTATTACGGCAACGACACATCACTGTGGATCGAATTTTTCACCGAAGGCGCAGCCTCAAGTCGCTATTTTTCTTGTTACGTCACTCGCTGTTCCTTGATAGACGAGCATCCCCATTGGCTCGAACATCCGCCTACGGATCCCTGGGAACCACCAGACCACTACGATGATGATTACAATCCGTTCACAGGCGAATCCAGTTTCAACAGACCGCCCCAAAATACGGGATACGACAGTGGTACTATTATCGCCGTTAACAACGATGATGACGATGCAAGCGAGACTCTCGACTTCAACGACTCAAACATGGCCGTACCAGACAACGACCTTGTGGCCTATTATCCATTTGGCCGTTTTACGGGGCAATGCTGCCCGTGTCCTGAGCATCAGATACAATATGCAGAGACAGCCACCTTGATTTTTGCATCGCCTAACCTTGCCATCTGGGAAGATGCCAAGAAAAGCGCAGCGTTCTCCGGCACTGTCTACGCCGGACAAGCCATCTACGTCGAAGGGCTATCGAAAAGCTCATCTGTCGGAGCCGATAATTTTATATGGCAGTACGAGGATGACCAGACGTACACACTAACGGATATCTTCACCGTGCTCGGTCAGCGCATCTTCGGTGATCTTAATTTCGATGGAGAAATCGATGTTGAAGACAAAGCCCTGCATACCACGCTGCCACGGGAATTCGGCTGGATTATGCCAGCAAACGCGAATGCCTTCCGCAAGGTTCAATTGCAGACGGACATCGGTCTGCCAGGCGTTTTCACGCTTTCGCTCTCCGGCAGCGGCACCTTCCGCGTGTGGCAGAGTGCAAACCCCGGCACGAACGATACGCCAGTATTGATCTCAGGACAAACCGTCACCAACGGAATCAACGGCATCTCCTGGGGAACCAGCTCCACCGCCGGCCTTTACATTCAAGCTGTCAACGGTGGTTCCTGCATACTGACGTACACCTTCTCCGGCACTGGCTCCGCCGACGGCATCGTCTCCCGTGCGTCGCTGAAGATGACGGCGGTTGCGCCTGACCTTGACGTCGATGCAAACGGCGATGGGTTAATCAACGAAGATGACGATCTGATTGAAGACACTATAGGAGGCATCATCCTATTCAACTGCGATGACGACTTGGACAATCTGGCTGAGCCCAGCGTGGACTGTGACGATGGGATCGTGAACGGCATGGAGGATGCTGGAGACCTGACGAAGCTCCTGCTCAATACCGTTCCGGCGCTTCCCGAAGGTTGGAAGCTGGTCTTGGAGATTTCGGAGAACGCAGCCGAACGGATTCGCGTTTATTCCAGTAGGGCGGTTGGTTCGACGATGATTCTGGGGAAAAGCGATTTGACGGTTCTGACCCGCTATGAATGCGAACCTCCGTTCAACGCGCATATATCCGGTGTTGAAGCCACTTGTTTTGCGGATGCTGACTATGACGGAACAACCATTGTCACGCAGAAGATCGAGCGTGCCGACGGCACGGTCTTCGCATCAGATTCCGTCAAATTTCGCGTCGCGCCGTTCATCCTGTCCGATTCGACTCGGCCTTTGGAAACGGTCTATGTCTCGAATGCCGATCCGAACTTTGTCGCGGCGCTCAAAGCAGCGGTAGGGACGGAAAAGGTTGTCGAGGTTTCGGCGACAAGCTATTCGGACGATGTTTGGGTGCAAGACGAGGTGGAGATCGGCTATACGCAAACGCCGTCCGGAGGAACGACGCCCGTGGCACTAGATATGCCGCGAAGTCCTACTAAACCTCTTGTACCAGGGCTCGAGGTCTGGCCGCAGGAGGAACTTCGAGGCACAAATTTCGGTTATTTCGCGAAAGGTAGCTTGAGGCACTCACCAAATTTTGGCGGCAACCTCGAATGTACGCCGCCGCATGTAAAGGATGGCGTCGAGTATCCGTTCGGCCGGGCACTCGTCAGCACGTCGATGGAGTCCGAATTGGTGGACTTCATCGACGTGCAGGGCGTGCAGGCCCCCGCCATCGCCCTTGATATGAGCTGGCTGGAAGTCGGGCATGTAGATGAAGTCTTTACGTTTGTTCCATACGGCGATGGCTACAAGGTGCTTGTGGCGGATACAACTTGTGCACTTGATCTGCTCGAAGATTTGAACGTCGAAGACGGTGGGTTGGTGAGCGGATCGGGAACTAACACGCTTATCGCCACAGATCGGATTTGGTCGGTTGGCCAATGGCAGGAAGGCTTCGTACGGATCGTCTCTGGGACGGGCTCGAATCAGGTGCGGCAGGTTTCGGGAAACACCTTCAATACGCTTACGACGATCCTTCCATGGACGGTTCAGCCCGGCACGAATTCCCAGTATCAGGTGATCGCCCGTTCCGCGTACCGCTGTCTGTTCATCGAAGGCGAAGAAGATCTGGGTGTCGTCTCGTCCGTCACATCCACCACGTTGACGGACACGACGAAGAGCTGGCCTGCGGACTTCTGGAAGGATGGCTATGTCCAGATCGTTTCTGAAAATAAAACCACACGGATTTCTAAGATACTCGGAAATACATCAGATACGCTCGATCTTGCCATGGACTTCTCCTATGCGGTGGATTCGACAGATGTCTATGTGTTAATCAAAAACACGAAAATGTGGTATAAAGAAGGGATAGGAGAATATCCTGCTTTTGAAACGGTACGTCGTGTTCTGACCGAAAATACAGCCTATAATGTTGAATGTCAAAGCCGGATTGACACGGCTCTGGGCATTCTTGTGCCAGAGCTTGGAGTTACGACTAACGACGTCATCAAAATTCCTGCATTATTTAGAAAAATAACCCAATCGGGTTCGTCTATCTCGAGAGCCGGTTCATTCACCCCTAACATGTTAAATCTTCTCGTTGCCGACTCCCTACTTATTACGGCTAATCCATTTGCACCGAAAGATAACAATGGATTTGATATGTTTGTCTCAGATGTCGTTTCAAAACTAAACGGATTCTCTATTCTTTCCATTGACAACTGGGATTTTTACCATCGAAACGATGGTGGCGTCCATTGTGGTACAAATGCAAAACGAAAACCCTTGCCAGCTCTCTGGTGGGAAAGACAGGAGTAAAATATGAAGACAAAAATCAAACCGTTGTTCGCCCTCACTTTTTGCGTCCTCACCTGTTCTGTATTATCACAGGTGACCCCGAATACGCTACGACTTGAAAATCTGTTCTCTCAGGCCATGGAAAAGGATGGGCTTGAATATGGACGCATTAGGGAGGAGATAAATTCCAGTGAAGGCTCCCTTGAATTTCTTTCAAAAAAATCTCAAAGCACCAACATGTACGAACGGATTATTGGTCGAGGCATGCTTTCGTGGAGAGATGATTCTGCAACCAACATTTGGTATAGCAACAAAATTCAAGAAAACTTAGGCAGATTGTTGCTTTCTCAAATTGCACCCAATAATGTCCGTTATGGTCTTTATTCGAGCCACGATGTATTCGGGTTGAAAAACGATGCCCTCCATCGAGCATTATTGCCTGAGATTGTGCTGAAGGGTTTGACGTTCGAAAGTCATCGACGTGAGAGTGGCTTAATCAAATGTTTTGCCGCCGGGCTGGCAGGAAATTTCGATGACCCGGATATTCCTGTCATACTGGAAAAACTAACCCGAGAGTCCGAACTCGACTTTATGCGTTCCTGCGCCCTGATCGGTATGAGTAAGACCGACTCCACCAATCGTGTCGAAATTCTGTTAGCGGGCTTAGCAGATAAGAGCCAAATTGTTCGCGAAGATGCAAGCCAAAAACTGTTTGAGTTAACAGGGCAGGATTTGAAAGAAAATCAGGAAGAATACCGGATGCTGATTCAAACGAATAACATTATGGAAGCTTTGCCACATCTGAAAGCGTACACTGAAGTTGCCAGAAAAGAATTAGAGAGCGAGCACATGATGTTTGAGAAGAGTAGTATTCAGTACACGATTACTCGCGATGAGGTCGTCATCAGCGTCACTCCTCCGAGATATTACATGAGTGCCACCTATTTCGTTCCCGTAGACAGAAAAACTGGAAAGGCAAAAGGGCATACGTGGAAATAACGGCGCAGCAATGCCTAAATCGAGTTAATCCTTTCTTGTGTGAAAACTAGGAGTAAAGCATGAAGGCAAGAATCAAACAGCTTTTCACCCTCGCTTTTGTGTAATCCCTTTTCGATATTTTCACAGGGGAAGCCTGATAAGTTGCGGCTTGAAAATCTGTAACATATTGCTCAGCTCTCATGATACACCCAATAATATTCGCTACGCTCTCTGGCGACGCTTTCCGCGAGTGGCAGAGTGGGACCCCTTCCACGAACGATGCGCCGCTATTCGTCGTCGGGCAGGCGGTAACCAACGGGATCAATAGTGTTTCGTGGGGTACCAGCTCCACCGCCAGCATCTACGTGCAATCCATGACCAGCGGTGTCTCGACGCTTACCTACTCCTACATCGGCACGGGCACGGCCTCTGGTATCGTCTGCCGCGCCTCGCTCAAGATGACGACGTTTGCGCCTGACCTTGAGGTCTTCGCATCGGATGCCGTCAAAATTAGCGTCGCGCCGTTCATCCTGTCCGATTCGACTCAGCCTTTGGAGACGGTCTATGTCTCGAATGCCGATCCGAACTTTGTCGCGGCGCTCAAAGCAGCGGTCGGGGCGCAAAAAGTCGTCGAGGTTTCGGCGACAAGCTATTCGGACGATGTCTGGGTGCAGGACGAAGTTGAGATTGGCTACACGCAGACGCCTTCAGGCGTGACGTTGCCCGTGACATTGGATCTACCTCGGAACCGTGGGCTCGACAACTGGCCGATGCGGGAACTGCGAAATCCGAACTTCGGCTATTTCGCGAAGGGAAGTTCCGGCATTTCCGCCAACTCGGGAGGAAATCTTGAATGTACTCCGCCGCATGTGAAGGACGGCATCGAGTATCCGTTCGGGCGGGCACTCGTCAGCACGTCGATGGAGCCGGAACTTGTGAACTTCATCAACGCGCAGGGTGTGCAGGCCCCCTCCATCGCCCTTGATATGAGCTGGCTGGAAGTCGGGCATGTAGATGAAGTCTTTACGTTTGTTCCATACGGCGATGGCTACAAGGTGCTTGTGGCGGATACAACTTGTGCACTTGATCTGCTCGAAGATTTGAACGTCGAAGACGGTGGGTTGGTGAGCGGATCGGGAACTAACACGCTTATCGCCACAGATCGGATTTGGTCGGTTGGCCAATGGCAGGAAGGCTTCGTACGGATCGTCTCTGGGACGGGCTCGAATCAGGTGCGGCAGGTTTCGGGAAACACCTTCAATACGCTTACGACGATCCTTCCATGGACGGTTCAGCCCGGCACGAATTCCCAGTATCAGGTGATCGCGCGTTCGGCCTATCGCTGCCTGTTCATCGAGGGCGAAGAAGATCTGGGTGTCGTCTCATCCGTCACATCCACCACGTTGACGGACACGGCGAAGAACTGGCCTGCGGACTTCTGGAAGGACGGCTATTTCCAGATCGTTTCTGAAAATAAAACCACACGGATTTCTAAGATACTGGGAAACACATCGGATCGCTACGATGCACAAGCCGAGGAATCGGGGAAATTAAAGGAAATCAGACTCAGCGGGTTTCCGGAGGGGATGGGACTGAACGCGAAACTGACCAAGACCGGTGATGCGATATTGCGAATCCATTTGGCGAACAATCTCGTGTCGCCGCAATTGCCGACCGGAACAGTTTGGACAGACGCGAATCCGCCGCCGCAATCACTTTGGGTACAGGGGCACTCCAACGGGATCGCTCTACTGGTGTTCTCGGCTTACGACCCCGCCAAGCCCACAGAGACAATCGCCGCCGACGAAGTCTGCCTCACCGTTCTCGAACCCGCCTCCTATTCGCCGAGCGGAGCGGATTTTTATTCTGTGTGGTTTCCTCTAAATCCAACGAATGGTGCCCCTTCGCTTCCCGAGAACAATATGACGACCAGTCATGGAGATCTGGACACAATGATCGATTTTGTCTGCTCTCAAGGTTCGGAAAACCGGAACACGAATAACGTCATTTGGTATACCGACACGACTGGCGACCAAGACACAGATTTCGGGAGTTGCACCTTGGCAAACCTTGCTAAAATGGCAGACTCTGGTTTCATTCAGATGAAAACACACGGTCCCGAGGGCGGGCAGTATCTCTGCGCCGTGTTCGCACCGCAAACACAGGTCGGGTGGGATGCGTTGGAAACTTGGGGCGCAGGGGTTTCCGGTTTTCGTATCGAAAAACAGTCTTCTGCCACAAGCAATTTGAAGTGCTTTGCGGCGTACGTTCCAAGTTCTTGGTTTGAATCCAATTGGAAAAACAAAGTTAATGCCAATAGATCCATTGTGGTCTGGGATGTGTGTTATTCTTCCATGTATGCGGAACCTGCAAAAAGCTTAATGGATGCAGCGGAAGGGCGTTGGAGAATTGGCTACGCAGATGAAACCTCAAACCTTCTCTGCACGTCTGAGTACTACAACTTCTTTGGAAAATTGGCATCTTATCCCAATGCGCCTGATGCGACACATCGAACGGCAGGAAAGGCGTATGGTCCTGTGCATTCGATTACTCGGATGAAAGGGAATCCATGGACAACGCTCTGCCCGACTTTGGCAACATTGCCGCCGCAACCAATCGGAACGCATCCCGGTACGGAGCAGATTGGCTGGGGATGTATTGTATTTGACACCTATATCAAACCGAACGGATCGGCCTCCGATGCGCTCACCGGAGCCGCAAAACAATACTTGTCTGATATCCGTTGGGTGAAGGTCGGTGCTGGTTATCGAGCAATAGGCTTTGATTATGATTTCACAAAAGGAGCAACAGGAACAGGACCTGAACTTGAAGTCATTGCCGACAACATCATCAGCCAAGGAAACGGCGGCGGTCAGGTTTTAGATGGCAACGGAAGATCAAAAAATAGAGACAACAGCATACACAAACTGTATTGAGGGAATAAATATGAAAGGACAATTTTTTCTGGCACTTGTTTTGATTGGATGCCCAATTCTGGAAACAGCACTCGGCAACCTCACTAACGCCGTACAAAGTCTTGGCGTTCGCGTTTTCCCCGTAGTTACAAATGGTATCGTGTTTATTGACGGCGAGTATATTCCGCCGCCCTACATCATCCGGCGGGATGAAAACGCCATCATACTCAACGAAAGACAGTATTTCATTGATGATCGGTGGCCCTTGCGTCCGCATGTTCCGCCCAAGCCTCCGACACCGCCGAAAGAGCGTCCGACAATGCCGTTGGGGATTACAGCGTAGACAGCGTTTGAGGACGTGCGTGTTTCCAGTTATGAGGAACAGATGCGTCTATACCTGTTCGACAAGTTCGGAGAGGAAAAAGGCATAGATATGATGGTGGAGGTATATAAGCAAATGCCTTTCATTACGGATGCCAAACGCATTGACGCGAACTCCATTCGCCTTTGGCTGAATGACATGTCTCCCGATGTGGCGTTTGTTATTACTCAGCGGAATTTTCAAGACTGGGGCGCGTGGATGCGGGTTAAATCGGCAGAAGAACTCATCATGTCTTTGGAAATAAAAGCCATGCGTATGGTAAAAGCGCTTTTCGATGGGAGGCTCGTAATGAACTCTGGATTCCCTCTTTCTAGCGGGGTCGAGTGTTTATTCCCTATCGCCGATGCGTTGCGGAATGCAGGGACTGAAACGGAGTTTCTTGAGCGGATACCGGATTCTTTGAGGCAACGTGGAATCCTTGAGCGTGATCTTAAAAACTTCTGGAAGCACCGCGAACAAGCCCCCGTTTGGGAGGCGTGGGCTAAGCAGATTTATGAGGAGGACTTGGAGGCGCACTTATCATACGAGGTGGGACTTGTGGCACTCGATCCCTTCATCCGCGCCGCGTCCAGCGCGGACGGGCTTCTCGCGACGCTCCAAGTGAAACGCCCTCGTTTGTTCCGCCGTATTTTAGGGGAAGACTCGAAAGGTAATTTCAACTATTCCAACGGTCTATTCGGTGAGTATGAACTCCGGGAGTTCTTCAAAAACCGGAACAACCCCGAGGGCTGGCGTCCGAAACCGCTGCCGCCTTCGCCGCCTTACAAACCGCCTTCGGAAATCATCGAGACGATTTCTGCGGCACTCGAGAAAGCGGAAACAGAGACAGAGTTCCGCGCCGCGCTCGACGGTAAATTTACCGATACAGATTGGCGTGGTGGGGCTGCGACCTGGGACAAGTATTTCACCTTCATTTGGGAGCGCAGGAACAGACCAAGGCACGAGTGGAGCGGGGAACCGTCATCTCCCCCCGTCACCTATACCAATGCTCCGTCGCAAGGCCCGGATTTCGATTGGTGAGGTCTTTTATGGCACACGCCGACCTTCACATTCAAGCCATCAACGGTGGCTCCGGCATACTGACGCATACCTTCATGGGCACCGGCTCCGCCGACGGCATCGTCTCCCGTGCGTCGCTGAAGATGACGGCGTTCAGTGTCAACATCGACGGTGATTACAACCGAGATGGAACCCCTGACGATCATGCGGACGAAGCAGACCCAGTCTTCTTCACCAACACCGTGGGGATGGTTATCCTGCCAAACAACAACGACAATACAGACGATAACATCCCGAACATTGATTGCGCGGACAACATCATCAACGGCTTGGCAGACCTTCCCGACATCTATCCGCTTTCCATTTCTCGTCTGGGCATTTCAGCAGATGCAATATCTGACAGGTTGACGTTTGAGCTTCGTGTATCCGGTACTGGCGACGATCCGGCCGGTGCACCGGTTCCCAAGGAGCGTGTGCGGATTTTCCCGTCGAGAACGGCGAATGCGGTTGGCGCAGTTCTTGATAGCGCATGTTTCAATACCTGTCGTGGCGCAAAGCGAGGTTACAGGCCTTGAAGGTGTCCGCCGAAGCCCCATTACCATGAAGTCCCTTGTACGTTCCGGCGGCTCGGAGAAAATTCCTGATAGTCGGGAAAGAATCGGAACAAAAACAATTGAAGACACGGTCTGTAGCGCTCTGCGGTGGTTGAAGACCGTTCAGGAGAAGGATGGTTTTTGGGCGGATGGGGATGTTGAGACATCCGCACTCGCGCTTCTGGCCTTCCCCGAACTGATTACGCATCAGCAGATTTCCGAAAGCGTTTATACGAACACGGCGAATGGAAAAGTCTTTTCGCTCGGGTGGTGGGACACACCAAGCCCAGATGAATTCCCCGATTGCTCTTCTGCGGCACAGCGTATTCGCGCAACTGCGCTCTGCTCAATTCAATTCACTTTGCATTACGCTTGGAAAGGATGGTATTTTATGCCATTGACGAACGTTGGAAACCCTTCTTCTCTTTGCTTCCTCTTCCAACTCCTTACTCCTCAGTGCCATGGCGAATCCAAAGCGACAGAACCAACTCGCTATCGGAGTTTCTCCAGCCGCCAATCCAATACCAGGTATTCAATTCGGGAAGCGATAGTGCCAAATCTTCCCCTCCGAAAACTTCAGTCAAGGTCTGCACCACGCCACGCGACGAAGAATAAAGCTTCAAAGTAAGGGTTTCATTCGTTTCAGGCGCACGTATGCAAATGAACGGACTTCCGACGCCACCTTTATCAATAGCGTGCGAGGAACTTCCGTTGAGATGAGCTGGCGGGTCAAGCTGCATTTCAAACCAGCTCCTGTGGACGCTAGCCAGTTTGTCGTCCGCAGGATCGCCGGAAAACACCTCCATCAAGTATCTTCTCTCAGGCAGAATCCCTCTGAAAGTCGCCGCGGTTGGAGAATTCGTGGGCTCAAGCACGCAAGTCCACTGATCCGCAATCGAATCATAGACATACGCTGCAACATCGCAACCCAGATAGGACAGAGGAAAAACAATATCACCGAAATCTGAGGTTGCCCCCAATTGAAGGTTTGCCGCACGGGAATCACTTGCCGTGTTGTCTGGATAAACCATAATGGGTCTCTGCGTGAGTCGCGATGACTCTGCCGCCGTCACTGTTTTCTCGCTAAGGTCTCCGGCAGCTTCCGGAACAGACAGCCCAGCCAATCTGTTCCTACTCATCGTTTCGAACGCATAATAGGCAATGCCCTCGTAGGTCCAGTAGGCGGAAAGACCTGAAATGATGTTGTTCTTCTCCGTCTCGTTGATCGTAAAAAAGTGGTGGGCAAATACCGGCGACCAGAAACGATACACTGGCACCGTACCGACCACCTGCGCCGGGCAGGCATACCAAGCAACGCCTTCGTAAATCCAGTAGGCCGAAAGACCCGAAATAATGTTGTTCTTCTCCACCTCGTTCATCGTATAAAAATGCCCGGCGAAGACAGGCGACCAAAATCGATAAACTGGCAGGGTTTCCGCTACCTGTTCGGTATAGGCATAGTAGGCAATACCTTCGTACGTCCAATAGTTTGAAAGTTCCGCGATGATATTATTCTTCTCCGTCTCATTCATCGTGAAGAAATGCCCGCTGAACACAGGCGACCAAAAACGATAAACGGGAGAAAGCGAAACGGGAGCTTCAGTCCACACGACCTGATCCACCCAACCGCAATCCAAACCAACGGCATTATTTGCGTTACCCCGAGTGTAGGCCCATTTCAAGACATGGGTGCCTGAAAGAACCGAAAAATCCTTTCGTTGCCAGTCAACATCCCCGGAAATCTCTCCCACAGGGACACCTCCATCAATGGTGAAGCGAAGGAAATCCAAGCCCTGCGCCGACGAGACTTTCCACCAGAACGACAGCGTTCCCGGACCGACTACTGTCGTTTGCATCCAGCTCACGCCGGCTTGATTAATGGTGCCACTTTGCACCGCATCAACGCCATCGTGTGTCGTTATCTTCTGTGGGTACCAGTTTGTCGTAGCACCCGTGGCAGAGTTTCCAGCTTCTCCGCCCGTTGTCCATACAAGTTCTGGCGCATCAACCGCATCGCCGAGTGTACTTACGTAGAAAAAGTTCGCCACCAGCACCTGATCGCTGACTACCGTGAACGTATAATTGGTGGTCGTGGCAAGAATTGTACCGTCCACCGTCCAGTTCGCAAATGCGTAATCTGGGTTCGCCGCTGCCGTCACTGTACAGGTTGTGTTGCTAGGGAAAACCCCACCGCCATTTGCTATTCCACCCTCAAGCGGGCTTGATGAAGTTGAGACGGTAAATTCAAACGGAGTCCAAACCACTTCGTCAAGCCAGGCGTTGCCGGGACTAGCACTTCCTTGATTATGAAATTCCCATTTCAAGGCGTGTGAACCGCCAGAGACAGAATAAACAAAATTCGTCCATCCACTATCCGTTTCGACTGCCCATTGTGAAACCGTGTTGTCGTAAAATGAAAGGGTATCGTTGTCTGTTCCAGTGGGCTCTACTTTGCACCAGAACGACAACATTCCTGGGCCTGTCACTGTCGTCTGAATCCAACTCTTGGCTCCTGACACCGCTTGGTTCGTGCTCTGCGCAGCATCAACCGTATCATGGGTTGTGTTGGTTTGGTAGAACCAAGGGCTGTCCCCGCCTAGGGTCCACGCAAGGCTAGACGCATCTACCGACTCTCCAATCATGCCCGTGTCGACGAAGTTAGCCACGAACGCCTCGTTGCCTGTCACGGTGAACGTGTAGCTACGCGAAGAGCTGACAAAAGAGTCATCGACAGTCCAGCTTGTGAAGGTATAGCCGATGTTGGTTGTCGCAACAATCGTGCAAGAGGAATTGTAAGCTTTCAACCCTCCCCCACCCGTCGTTCCGCCAACCAGTGGTCTGGAGCTGGTGGTGATCGTATAATTTACTGGAGTGAAGTTCGCCACCAGCGTCCGATTCCGCTCCACGATGAACGAATAGCTGTTCGACGGACTGACTTCTACACCGCCTTCGGTCCAATTTTCAAACGTATAGCCCGCGTATGGCGTGGCAATAAGCGTACAGGTAGACTGGTAGCTTTTTTCCCCGCCACCGCTCGTTGTACCGCCGCTAAACGGATTCGAGCTGGTTTCAATCAAGAAATCCACCAGTGTAAAATTCGCTACCAGTGTGCGCGCACTGGACACCGTAAACGTGTAGTTGCTCGAAGAATTCCACACGTTGGTGCCATTCTCCGTCCAGTTTACGAATGCGTAACCCGGATTAGGCGTAGCAACAACAGTACAAGTGGAATTGTAGGGGAAAGAATTTCCTCCGCTGGTCGTTCCACCTTCCGGTGGATTTGCGGTGGTGCCGATCATGTAGCTCGTAGGCGCAAACTTCGCCTTAAGCGTCCGGTTGCTTAGTACAGTAAACGCGTAGTTCGCCGTTGTGGCCACTTCGTTAGTGCCCTCCAGCCAATTCACAAACATGAAGCCCGGATAGGCTGTCGCGGCCACCGTACAGGTCGTATTGCTCATATACGCCCCCGAGCCGCTTGCCGATCCCCAGGAGGTCACATTCGCATTTGCCGAAACCGTATAGTATGGAATCGTACTCCAGATAACCTGATCCACCCACCCACAATCCGGTTGATCGGAGGTACTTCCGTCCTTGGCGTACTCCCACTTAAGCGTATGAACTCCGTTCGATATCGAAACGATCTTCTGGCTCCAAGCGAGATAACCAGAAATGCCAACAACTGAGGCAAGCTCACTCCCGTCAACATAAAACCTGAGGTAATCACCCGTATCTTCTGATGACACCTTCCACCAAAACAACAACGTTCCAGGCCCTGTCACCTCCGTCTGCATCCATGCCTTCTGATTATCGGCTATATCACCGCTCTGCGCAGCATCAACTCCATCCTTCGTGACGCCGGTCTGGTGAAACCAGTTAGCATCCCCGCCTGTCGTCCACGTGAAACCGCTTGTATCCACCGCCTCCCCGATTGTAGAAGCATTCGCATCATGCGTCGCGACCAAGGCAATGAGAGCAAAGAGGATCAAGCCCAGAGACTTGAATCCTGATTTTTTCTCCTCCAGAAACTTAAAAAAATTCATTCGTACTATCCTTTCGTCAGCTTGGGAAACACCGTACGTCCATCACGACGACCAAAGCAAATTACAAGTGTCCGCGCTTCGTGTTTTCCTCATGATCCCTTACTCTGACACAAGCGCAACGGCCTTAATTCGGAAGAAGGCGGTATCAGGAAGTGTCGGGTAGCTCGGAAGGAAGGTGGTCGCGATCAAGGTCACAACGCCATTGTCATAAACCGTTTGCGCATCCAAATCAATCCATTCTGGATCCGTGAGTGCCACCTTGCCCTGCAAGGTATAGACCGTGTTGCGTTCGCCCATGAAGGATAAGGACGCTTGACTTCCATTCATCGAGAACACGGGAGCCGCAAGCTGCGGCATATCCGGTTGCTTGTTCCAAGCTCCCTGAAGAATCGAAACCGTATTCGTCACATCGCCCCCAAAAACAAGGATGACTCCGTTTCGCGATGCGGCCACATAATTGGTCGTGACGCTGTACGCAGCGTCCCCATCGTTTGTGCCTGCACCAGCAAAAACGTCGATCCACTCGTTCGTTGATTCGGCAAACCACTCCGTATTCGCAGCAACGCTAAAGTTCGTGGCACCGCCGATGTACCCGAAGGTCTGCGAAAATACAGCCGGCATAACGTCATACGGTACAATACTGAAGCGATTCGTAATCGGCATAGCAGCATTGGGCACATCCCATACATAATAGACCTCACCGACAACGAGCGGTCCGACAATCGTGGATAAGTAAGTCTGATCATCCACCTCTGCGGCAACCTCAACGTGCGTCCAGGATCCTGTTGCCGAGTTTACATCCCCGATCGCCCAAGCGAAATCCACGGGATTCGTCACCGTATAGGGAAAGACAGAATGAACGTGAGCTACCGCCGGATAGCCTTCCAGCCTCGGCGACGTGTCTTCAATAAGCTGCGGCACGACAATCGGGCGAGCCTCCTCGATTCCACCCGAAACCACCAGCGCCGGAAGCGATCCGGTGACCATGATGTTGTAAGCGATGATCGTAACAGTATAGGTACCCAGCTCGGGATGTTCTATCAGGACCCGCTCAATCGTATTCCGCCAATCGCCACCATCGACAGCATTGCCCCAGAATTCCTCCTCCGACGGGGAAACGACCACCACATCGAGATCGTTGACAACCTCATAATTGTACGCTGCCCAGGATCGCAGGGGATAATCTGCCCAGGCGAGCGTGACTCGAAGCGGAACATTGGTATTCACAACTGTAAACTCCAGCGTTACACCCTGACCACTTTGCAAGGCACCTCCGGAAATCCTATCGATGAACAGATTGCCCGATCCTGACTTATAAAGAGACTCACCAACGTTCACCTGTCCCCACCCTTCCACGTGATTAGGAGATTCCGCTGGAATCTCCTGAAAAGCACCCGTCCCATACTGCCCCGGGAATATCGATTCCGCGCCGTTGACCAGCGTTGCTCGGATGAGCGCGGCGGTTGGGGTTTCAATCCCCTCGCGCTTGACCAGATGCTCGCGCACCAACGCTGCCGCGCCTGCGGCCAGCGGACAAGCCATGCTCGTCCCACCATTGTAGAAATATTTCGGATTCGGAGTATAAACGCCCCAGCCAGTTCCGGCTCCGCTCACCGAGCTTCGGGTCGAAACCACATCGCATCCCGGTGCTGTGATATCAGGCTTCGTCCTGCCGCAAAACGTTGGACCTCGAGAAGAAAATGCAGCCATCCCTTGTAAATAGCCATTGCTACTGATGGAGCCAACCGTAGCGTAATCACTTCTAATAGGATTCATCGAAAAGTCGGTTGGCCACAGGCTGTAGTAGGTACGCGTACTCTTCGGTCCATCGGTTCGGTCGCTTTCAGTCGCACCGACGGCGAGAGCATTCTTGGAATAACTTGGAGAGCCGATAGACTGGGAATCCACCACCCCGTCCATAACGGCATCCGCGATAACGATTCCAGCCTGAGTCAGGTAATTGGTGAGAGCCGAAGGATAGTATCCATCGGTGCCATCGTTTCCGGCAGCAAATACTGGCAGGAAGTTTTGATTCCCCCACACGTAAATATCGACCATCTCCTCATAAACAGAGTACAAGCCATAAGTCGAATCCCCCCAACTGTCCGAATGGATAAAGGCACCGTGCTGAGCCGCCTCGTCAAAAAGGTAGGCTAAGTCATCTGGAAGCCAAAGCTGTCCATTTGATGCTCCGATTGACTGGTGATAGAGATGCGACTTCGGGGCAACGCCGCTGAACTGTCCCCCGCTTTCCGCACCATTGCCAATGATACTGCCTGCCGTATGGGTGCCGTGCGAATGGAGATCACTCCACACACCGCGCCCATTCCACGCTGCCGACCCCGTGACGCGCCCTCGCATGTCAAGGTGTAGCGTATTGGTGTTGCCCGTATCAAGACCGGTGTCGGCATGGCCCACAATTTGTCCTTCGCCTTCAAGTCCCCACGTATTCCAGACCGTCACGACATTCATTCTCGGCTCCAGCACCGCCAAGTTATTGCTGAGCTTCATTTCAGCCTTTTTCTCGATCCACTCCACCCCGCCGATGGTCACGATATCCGCCAGCTTCGACAGGGCAACGGAGCCCTTCATCCGCTTCACTCCGCTAAACGATTCGGACTTCTCTAGGTTGCACCCAATCGCTCGTAATCGCTGGGAGACGGCCTGTTCATCGGCTTGCGCATACAAATTGACAAGGACATCGACTTGAAGATCAATCTGCGATTTCTCGGCCAGCCAAGCAAGAAAAGGATCAAGCTTGTATTCCGGCGTAACCTCGAAGACGAATTCAACAATGCTTAAGGAGCTGATGTGCGCCACATCTGCTTCTGTGAGCATGAGCACGTAACCGCGTGGCGGCACGTAAGACACCAAAGGCATCTTTCCAAAAATCGCCTGGTAGTCTGCCGAAGCCGGGTTGTCGCGTAATTGGATCATGAATGCCGAAACCAGCCCAATCGTCTCAAAATCATGCGGTTTCGCGAAGGATGTCGCCTTCCCCACTGTGGCAGGGTCTACACGCTGCCCAGCAAACAAGAAGTCTCTCTTTTGACGCACATCCACTGTCTTCGCCATAAACTCTGTCATGAAAACACGGCGGAGGGCGAGCATTTCTTGGGCGGTCGCCTGATGCAAACCCACCGCATTGGTTCCGGTGTACAAAGGCGACGTATGCACTACGGCTGTTTCCTCCGGCGAGCCCTCCACAGGGTTTCGATCCGACACGTTGCCACCGTTCCCGAAGAACCTTAGGGACGAGAACAAGAAGTAAACCGCAAAGGCGACTCCGAGTAAATAGTATTTTGTCGTTTTTGAGATTTTCATGATCGCTTCCCTTCAATTTGCGAGTTATAAACGGTAAGTGTACCAAATCAGCAGTAAACCAAAAAGAATTATGTTTTACAATTCGCGTAAAATTCCAGAGTCGGTAGTATGGTTTGCGTGGCACTCGGCGTAGACCTTACTAACGGCGTTATTTAAGAACGACCAAACCTCCGTTATCGAATGTGCCCGTTGCCGTCTTGCGGAAGCTGGACGAAAAGTGTAGAATTAATCCTTTATACACCTACCAGCAACCCTCAAGAGCTAGAATTTGATCCATGTCACGTAACTACACTTGCATCAGGAAGTTTCTGGCTGTCCTAACAGTCGTAGCATCCACGCTATCGTGCGGCTTTGCCGCAGAGAGTCCACTCATCAAAGGAATCAAGATCAATTCACGTGGAGAAGCGTCGATGGACGAATCATTCGTCACATCGCTTATTTCTTCACAAGTGGGTAAACCGGTAGACAATAAAATCGTATCTTCAGATGTCCGCCGACTTCTCGACTCAAAACGATTTGCATACGTTGGAACTCAGATCAATGACGTTCCAGGCGGTGTACAACTTGTTTTCATTGTAGAAAGGCGGTTGCGGATTACTGGCAAAATCGAATTTGAAGGGCGTGATGCCCTCCGGCAAACCAGGGTGCTAGAAGCCATCGGTCTCGCTGCAGGGGATTTTGCAGACGAACAAATCATTGGAGCGGCAGCGGAGCGGCTCAAGAAAGAATATATTGTAAAACGGTATTTTGATGTCGTCGTCAAGCCCGTGCTCACCCCTATCGAAAACAACCCAGGAGCAGCTCGGCTCAAATTCGTCATTGACGAAGGCGTGCGGAATAAGGTAGAGATGATCGACATCAACGGCAATGATGCCATCAAAGATCGGACGCTCAGACGCGTCAGTGGCCAATCTCCTTGGTGGAATCCATCCGGGTGGTTCAGCGACCAGCGTGTATCCGATTTCGACTTGGAGCTGATGAAATCTGACATGCGCAAGCAGTATATGGACATGGGATATCTCGATGTCGAGATCTCAAATCCCCTCAAAATAAAAGAAGGGCATACTTGGAATATCCGTTTCGATGTCAAAGAAGGCCCAGTCTATAAGGTCGGAGAAATTGAGTTCGAAGATATTACGCTCTTCTCGGAAGACATGGTGCTCGCATCCATTACGCTAAAGAAAGGCGACGTCGCCGGACTTACGTCTATCGACGATGCCCGAAATTCGGCTCGAGAGTTTTTCTCCTCACGCGGCTATGTAGACACGCGAGTGCAAACATCGACCTACCCAGACGAGACACATCCGGCAACGCTCAACATCGTCTTTACCGTGAAAGAAGGGGCACTGGCTCATGTTCGCAATATCCTAGTTCGAGGCAATACTTCCACCAAGGACAAAGTGATCCGTCGTGAAATTCTCCTCAACCCCGGTGAAATTTACAATGGAGTCATCGCAGAAAGAAGCCAAAAACGACTGAAGAACCTTGGCTATTTCTCCGAGGTAAGAAACTACGATCTGTCCGTCGATGAAGAGACACGTGACCTCGTCTACGAGGTGGAGGAGCAGAGCACGGGCTCCATGATGTTAGGTGCTGGTTTTTCGTCTGTCGATCATCTGATCGGCATGTTCGAAATCTCACAAAGCAACTTCGATATCACCAATTTTAGAAACTTCCGCGGTGCTGGACAAAAGACACGCCTCAGCTTACAAGTAAGCTCCGACTCAACGGACATTGAAGCCTCTTTCATCGAGCCTTGGTTCATGGATCGTCGCCTTGCTCTTGAAGTAACCGGGTTCATGCGCAATCGCTCCTACAGCGAATACGATGAACAACGCGAAGGATTGACAGTCGGACTATCGAAGCACGTTCCTTGGATCGGTCGTATCGGACTCTCCTATACGATCCAGCAAGTCAGCATGGATGATGTCATCAAGGATCAATTCTACTTCGCAGATGACCCCGAGACAACGTACGCCTATACGGATGAAGATGATTCGTACTTGCTCAGCTCCGCTCGTCTCTCGTGGACGTATGATACGCGCGATAACCCAATGATTCCGCAGTCTGGAACGAGAGCAACGGCCTACGCCACGCTGTACAACTCCGCGCTCGGTAGCGACTACGACATCTACGAACTCGACACAAAATGGAAAAACTATCAGTCCCTCTGGTACCGTCATGTTATTTCATTCTCGGCGCATGCGAGCGTCATCGATTCGTATGCCGACGATGACGTTCCTATCGGAAGTCGATATTTCTTAGGTGGAAGCAGAAGTGCACGAGGCTTCCGATACCGCAATATAGGCCCCAAGGCATTGCCTGTTGATGGTGACGGCACGAGTTTCCGTCCCGTCGGCGGACGGAGCCTCTTCGACGCCTCCATTGAATACACAATCCCCATCGTCAAAGTCCTTCGTTTCGCCGTATTCTACGACGTTGGAAACGTCTGGGCAGACCCCTACGAATTCGACTTCAGCGAATATGCCTCCAGCGTCGGTGCCGGTATCCGCCTCGATATCCCAGGATTCCCAGTCCGTCTCGACTTCGCCAATGCGCTTAAAAAGGACGATGATCTCACGCGCGAACGATCCTTCGTCTTCTGGATTGGATTTGACAACTAATATGACACTGAAACCAGACTACGACTTACTCGCCGCCGTTTCTGCATGCGTTGGGATTGCCACCGCAATGATCGGCTTGCTCACGCTTGCACTTCCCAGCGTTGCGACAAAGGTATGGCGTGCGGTTCCACGTAGCGTGTGGCCCGGTCGCCTGCTCGCAGCCGCCTGCATCCTCTGGGCTGCGCTTTGGCTCTGCATCATGCCGCTTGGGCCTCTCTCAGTCATCCGAGATTTGCTGTGGCTGCTGATTCCGATTGCGATTGCATCGGTCTGCTTCTTCACGCCAGAATTGCTGACCTGCCGTGCAATCGGGGGGCTCCTTGTGTTGGTTCCCACACCGATGCTTTCCGCCGCTGCTTGGCATCCTTCGCCGTTGCGTTATGTCGTAATCGTTTATGCCTACGTTATGATCGTGACTGGCATGTACTATATCGCGTTACCTTGGCTTTTGCGCGACCATATTACGTGGTCGCTGGCCAAGCCGGTACGCTCCCGCACGATCGCAATCACATCTCTTGTACTAGGGCTTTTCCTCACAATACTGGCCGCGACCGCCTTCAAAGTTCAATGAAAAAATGATTAGTGTGCTCGCCGCGTTCCGCCGCCAGGCCCACCACCTGGAGGCGAAATCGTGCATTGCCAACTATTGGTGCTGAGCCATGCCGTGCCTGAAGCGCGGAACGCAGGCAGTTCCCACATGACCAGATTCCGACAGTAGCGGCATCCGGGAATTCGTCCTGGCCCTTCATTCAGGTAACGCGGCAAATGCTCCATGCAATGACGCCGCCATGATAAGTTAAAGCTGCCTCCCGAGGATGCCGTGGAGGCATCGATGGGGATCAGTCTCACATCTCGAAAGGCTGGCAGTACCAGATGAACCTCATTGGGGCGGGATAGACCGGAATCACCGGAGAGATAGCCGAATGGTTTTGCGGCTCCTGTCCAGAGAATCGTATCTTCCGCATCGGTTCCGCCATCTGAGGTAAAACGGCTGATAGTCGCCTCGACACGCATCACAGAGTCGGCACCCACATAGTCATACTGCGGCTTGACGTTGCCATCCACGGGAAATGGTTCATCGAGTGCCTCCCAAGTTCTCCACCGCCCCATGGAGTAGAAGAACCAGATATCTTCAATATCAAGCACTTCTTGACTCACCGGTGTCGGAATAGCGAGGGCAAGCCGTTGGGCTTCGTCAAACGTTTCTTGGTGCGACAGAATACTGGCAAAACGTCGACTCTGCGGCACAACCCAAAGCCCCAATAGTTCACAGGAACTCAATGCGAAAGGATCGGGAGGCGGAAGCCCGGGCCACCATGTATACCCCGTATAATCTTCTAGCAAATCTGGGTAGTTCCGGTAAAACCAACACCAGTCGCGAGCCGCAATAGCTTCATAAAATTCGATCTCCAACAGCGGATGCCCCCCGATAGGGTCGTTGTAAAGCCACGCATTGTCGATGCCGGCAGCCACACCACCATCCGCGATGGCACCCAACATGTCGGCATACTCAATCCACGCACCCGGCCATGGCTCGGGAAAGGCACTAGTGCCGCCAAGAGTTGCGGAATACTCGTTTCGCACCCGATCAGCATGCTCTCGAACGAAAGCCGTGTAGTCCGCGTTGACATACATGCCATTGAGCTTAGCTCCCTGCTGTGCAGCGGCGACTCCGGTCATCGGCCCCGTGAAGCAAAGTCTCGCTTGTGTATCTGTGATGATATCGACAGCGTTCGAATTTCCTGTGGCCAACGCCATGGCATGCATTAGATTCAATTCGCCGATGAAATTCAGCGTTGATGCCTGCCAGCGCGCTCCCGCCAGTGCGGCGGCATCACCAGCATTCTGCGTTCGGTCTTTCACAGAAATAATTCGATGCACATCCGCAACCCACAGAGCGGCAAAAAGCAGAATGACCACAGCCATCGCGATAAACAAGATCGCCTGTCCACCACGACCCGAGAAATCTCCTTCACGGTTCGCTGGTGTTGTCTGCTTCAATTCTTCTGTTTTTCTGGTCATGGTTGTATCAAGGCTCCAGATAAAGCGAATAATGTTCGCCGGCCTCCGCCTCGCCACTCAGCGTGATGCGTCCATCCCCATTCTCATCCATGCGCGAAAACGGATAAACAAACCTGTTCAGCGGCATCTTTAACGGAAAATCTTGCGAGACACGCATGCGGATGGTTCCGTCTCCAAAAATAGAACCGCGTTCTACCTGCAAAAAAGAACCCCGATCCCACTCCTCGTAATTCAAGATATAGGATGCACGGGCATTGTTCGCAGACGCAAGATAGGCAGGAATCCGGACGCGCTCGAAAGCAGCGCGTTCCGAAACGCCGGGGTTCGCCGCAAACGCACGATCCCATGCCACTCCCGCGCTTGGACTAACTCCGAAGGGATTATTATTCTGAAGAGGCTGAAAAATCGGCTCAATCATCCTACCTGAATTGGGAATTGAGGCCACGTGCATCGCCTTCGCAGCCATCCAGTCGTTAAACCCAACGGAACGAGCTCTTGCCGCCCTCGCCGCTGCATGGTGAAGAATTTCATCGCCGGAGAACACGACGGCCGCCTGCAAAACCCCGAAAAGGATGATGCAGACGAACAGAATGACGATAAAAGACTCTAGAGCGGCCTGACCCGAATTTCCACGGGTGGTCGCTAGAATACACATACCCCTGTGTAGACGGTTTTTCATTAGCTAAGGCCGTGAAACGGAATCACCGGCACCTTAGTTGCTCGTGCCGTCCGAATCGAGATTCTTGATAAAATCAGCCGATGAGGTTTCAGCCTCAGTCTGAGCCTGTGAACCGAGATCTTCATCCAAGGCTGAAACTGCACCGCTCATCTTCTTCTTGATCGTATCGCCAAACAAGCCGAAGACCACCAGTGCGGCAACGGCGATAACGGCGACAATGATGATGTATTCGACCATGGTTTGTCCTTCACGGGACTTCTTTATCATGCTTTTCATAATAGTCTTCCTCTCTATTTAAACGGCATCTATGGATACTCCGACGCCACAAGATCTAGCACACGATTACCGTTCTGCTTCAGCGCATAGAGCAGAAACGACAACGATACAATTACTGTCAAGATGATGCCTGCGGCGATAACATACTCAATCATGGCCTGCCCACGGCGATCACTCCGACAATGTAGCATCTGTAAAACACGTGCGCTGAGATAACTCATGTCTGAAATTCTACCACAACGTCAACATCACTGTAAACGTTTGAATTTTGCCGCAAAGTAATCGGTTCGCGCAAGTATACCCTTTGCCGAGTAAGATCAAGATATGTTATAGTCGTTCATGACAGACGGGCGTAGGACAGAACAGGAAGATGAAACAATGAAACAGGTCGATTTGATGATTCCGGAATGGGTGGGGGCCATGGACTTGGAGCGAACGAGTCAGGGCGGTATCAAACCATGGCGCTTGCCCATGAACCTTCTGGATTTTCTGGATCCGCGCACGCAGTTTCAGGCTGGGAATCCCTCAGGGGTGCGGCTGCGCTTTGCAAGTTCGACGAGGCGCGTGATTCTGGAGGTTGAACCAGAGCCGAAACAGAAGCGATGGTTCGATTTGATCGCCGCAGACAAACTGGTCGGACGAGTCGAGCTAGATCCCGAGCAAACACAGATCGTGTTCGACGGATTGACAGAAGGAAACAAGGTACTCGAACTTTGGCTGAATCATCTGTATACGCCGGTTGTAATCCGTGCGCTGAGCATCGAGGACAAAGCCGTAGTTAGTCAGGCACCGCCACAGCGCAAGCTGCGGATTATCTTCCACGGCAGTTCGATTTCTCACGGCCGGCAGGCTGCCGGGCCGACCGAGAGCTGGACCGTGGGAGCCGGCCGGCTGGCGGGATTGGATCCGATCAACCTGGGCGTAGGTGGGGCCTGCCGGCTCGAACCGGCCATGGCACGCGTGATTCGGGATTTGCCTGCAGACTTCCTGAGTTTCTGCCTCGGGATCAATGTTGTTAGTGGGTTTTCTCATGACGAACGAGCCTTCCGAGCCGATGTGATCGGTTTCATCCAGATCGTGCGAGAAGGACATCCGACGACACCACTGGCGATCCAGGGACCTACCTTCTGCCGATCATTCGAGACGTTTGAGGAGAAGAATAAATTCTCCCTCGATCATTGCCGAACCGTTCTGAAGGAAATTGTCACGTGCTTCCAGCGCCATGGCGACGAAAAGATCTTCTACGGCGGCGATCTGGAGATGTTCGGTGAAGCGGATGAACTCCTGCTTGTCGATAAAGTCCATCCCGGTGCCCAAGGTCACTCGCTAATGTCGCGCCGCTATGTCGAACAGGTCTGGCCGAAACTGAAGGAACTTAAAGAAAGAGAGAGGTAAGAGTACAACGATGATCCAGATGCGGATTAAACAACCCGTTATTCAATGATCAATTTTGCGAACTTCGAAGGGTCAGCAAAGCGATGCGTCCCTGTCGGCGAAAAGGCCGACAATTCGCTCTTTTTCCCCCTCGGACGGTTTCGGCACACGTTGAAATACCAAGGTTCTACGGCGGTTGGCTTGGTACCATTGATCCGCTTCAGAGGATCAAGCCCACCGTCCTCAAGGTCGGCAGACGGGATTCGGATTTCCAGATTCCAGAAATCCTGTCCTTGGAACGTGGCGAGTTCAGCCTCAGAAGACCACAAGGAGTTGCGTCTGTTCTTGCAATCCAGATCCATCACGAAGCCACGTGAATCAACGGCAATCTGGTAGTAAGTGTTTAACGGAGTCTCGATGAAAAGCTCGATCGCATCCTCGTCAAAGATCGCTGGCTCGCCGTGCTGCGTGGCGACGGAGACAAGACTCTCCATGTCGGGTTCTTCACAGCGAATCCCGAGCACGAGTGACCGATCCGCTGCGTTCCAGAAAGCCCGAAAAGTGGTTTTCACTTCTACCGGTTCGCCCGTTTCGAGATTGCGCAATGGGTACGACGGTAAATCGGACCAGAACTTCTCGTCCAGTCGCCCATCAATAGCCAACTCCCCTCCGAGGCGTTCCCCAATCCGAACGACTGGCGTATCCTGCCGGTAAGTGAGCAGTTCTTCCCTCCGCGCGCGCAGTGGCTGCGTATAAACGGTGATCAGGTCGATGCGTCGCCCATATACCGAATTGGTCTCCACCGCCGCCTGCGCTGTTGCCAGCAGCTCCATCGCACGGTCGATCGGTTCCACTTCCTGACGCATGCGTGGCCAATTCTGTTCGCAATACGCAATGAAGGCGCGCATCGGCTCCGCCGCCGGCCCATAGAACAGGCGGACATACTCATCGAGCATCGCGTCGATGTCCTCGTCCGCATTCCACCAGCAACGGGAATACGTGTAGAGCGTCAGGTGCGCGACCGCCTGCGCGTTCCAACCGTAATCACGGTCGGGACTATGCTCATAGCATTCGATCATTTCCCCGGCAACCCGCCCCTTACCTTTGTGCAGGTCTTCCGCGAGGAGGTGCGGATAATAGACGGGCAGACCCCTTTGCCCATTGAAGGACACACTGCTGAATGTAAACACCCGTCCGGATGGGAGTTTCTTCAGCCAAGCCTCCCGAAGGGCTTCGTAGGAGGCGCGTACCTCCGGAGCCCCGAAATTCATGCGCGGTCGCATCGTGAACATCACGAGGTTTGGTGGAAAAGTTTCTACATTCTCGGGCGGCAGGGCGTATGCGCTATAGCTCAACCCGCTGACCCATCGGTCGGGATGACTCTTATAGAGCTCCGCAGCCAGGCGGTTGAGATACCCCCATACTAACTCGGACATGCTGCCGTCCATGCCGCGTGCCGGTGTAAGCTGCGCCCGACATCCCTCGCACTCGCAAGTCATGCCGCTGGAACCGTCTGGCAGGTCAATGCTGATCATCGGTTCGCCGAAATGATCGAACACCGCACGCGCGTAAGCCACATGTTTTTCAAAGAACCCCTCGGAAGACAAACACGGCACACCCGAATCCTTGAACTCTGTGATACGCTGCCCGCCCCGCAGCGCATAAAATTCCGGATGCGCCTGTTTCATCTCTTTACGGCGAAGCACAAACTTCATGCCATGACACAACTGCGAGCGACCGACCACATCGTGTCCCAGATGCTGCCGCAACCGTAATCGCCAAAGTGTATCTTCTTCCGAAACCGATAAATGCCCCTTGTACCAGTTCATGTTCCGGACGGCATAGTCGGGCTTTGCCGTGCGATTCACCGTCGGCAGGAAAATATCTGCGAGCTGCGGAACAACTTCGCCCAATTCCCCAGGCATATACCAGCGCACGCCCAGATCGTGCAAAAAACCATAAACCGCATGCAGCGTTCCTCGGTCATCGAGCAGCCGGATATCGAGAGTCGGCTGATAGTCGCCATCGCCGAAGGAATTCCAGAACGTATCGCCGGTGATCTTGTCCCAGTCCGGATGTGAATTACGCCCGTATGGCTCAATCGGCAGGTAGTCCTTATCCGGTCCGAGCAGAGCCAGCCAATCCGGCCCAGAGGCCATGCGGTACGCGCCGTAAGCGAGCCCGTTGGTGGAAAGCTCGAGCGCCTCGGTGTGCGAGCTGACACCCACGTAGATGCGCACGCCTCCGTCCGTAGGCTTTGTCACGATCGGCAGTGTCGCCCCGGAGATCTTTTGGATGTACGTCTGCAGCTCTCGTGCCGCCAGCTTCGTCATCCGCGCAGGTGCCTCGGCGATGATAATTTCTGCTCGCGGTTTACCCGCCTCGACGAGAAACGCTTCAGCTCGGACAAGACCGCAACTCAAAACACACCCCAAAATACCGATTATAATTCGCATTGCGATTGTCATTATATTGTTCCTTTTATCTGAATAATTCGTGAGAATCTGAGGGTAACCAGTGAATGATCCGTGAGCCTAAAACAAGCACTTAGAGATTCTCAGAAAACCTAGCTCTTGTCAAGGCTCTTCATCTTTCCGCTCACATGTGCGGTAGCTCGACTACCTTGACCACATTCGCCCGAATTCGCTCACTTCATCGAACTCGGGCGTCCCAGTCTTAAAAAGCGAGAGCCGTTCAATTACCCCGTTGCGCACTCGCTGCCGCCCGACGTTGAAATACCAAGGGAACAAGTCGCTGGGCATACGCCCTTCCACGCCGATTAACGGGTCGACGATCTGATCTCCCTCTCCCGCGATCGGCACGCGCACCTCGGCGCTCCAGTAGTTCGTACCCACATGCACCGCCGCCGCCGCACCCGAAGTCCAGAGCGGCTCAACCGCTCCGTTGGCGCAGTCGGCGTCCACAAGCACCCCGGCGGGACTGAGCGTGATCCGGTAGTAGGAATGGGCCTGAGTCTCAAACAAAATTTCTACGAAATCGCCCAGATGGATGTTCGCCTCATCGCCCGGTTCGCTCGTCGTTACCAGATTCGTGACATCCGGTTCACCGCAGCGAATTCCGAAATAGAGCGCGTTGCCAGCCCGGAAAACCCGTACCGTGCTTCCGAGACCCGTCGAGGGCGAGGCGCCGGTTTCCACGTCATACAGTTGCGCAGTCCGCGCATTCAGCCAATACGTTTCATCATCGAGGCATCCGTCCAGTACCTTGCCGGCGAGTGCTTCCACCGGCAAAACCCGCACACCCGTTCCCGGTGTATTATCGCGCCCACTGGCCAACAGGTCGCGCAGTTGCTCAAGGTTCGCGGTGTAGGTGGTAACCACCGCGATGCGCTGCCCGTAGACGGAATCTGACGGCACCGCCGCCTGCGCCGCATTCCGTAGCGCAATGGACGTTTCCACGGCAGTGAGACTCGTACGCATGTTCGCCCAGTTCGCCTCTGCATGTTCCACGAACGCCTTCATCGGGGCAGCCGCTGGCCCGTAGAACAGCGTGTAAAACTCCGCGAGCATCGCGTCGAGGTCTTGATCTGCGTCCCATAAGAGGCGCAGCGTCACATAGATATTCAGATGCATGATCGCCAGCGGATGCCACTCAAATTCCATCGGAGTGTTGTGCAGATAGACTTCGATCATCTCCCCTCTGGAGATATCGCGTAGCGAACGCAAATCTTCGGCAACCAAGTGCGGGTAATAAACTGGCAATCCTTCATAACCATAGCGCGGCACCATGTTCAGATAGTGATCAAAGATGTAAATCTCTTGGGACGGAAGAAGAGCAAGCCATTCGTTGCGCAGGTTGAGCGCCTTGGCGCGCACGACAGGATCGTGAAACTGGTCTCGCATCTGGTTGATTAAGAGCACCACGTTTGGACTGAATTGGACGATCTCCTCCGGAGGCAGACTGTAGGAACTATAGGCGTTAACGCTGACCTTGCGATCCGGATGGGTCTGATACAGTTCTGTCGCTGCACGATTGGCAAAATCGAACACATAGTCGGACATGCTGCCGTCCGAGCCCCGCTCTGGGGTGTTTTTCCCGACACACTCTTCGCATTGACACATCGCGCCACCGAATCCGTCGGGCGGGTCCAAGTTAACAATCGGCTCGTTGCGTGCGTCATACAGCCAACGCGCGAACTTGAGTGCCCGTGCGGACAGCCCTTCGGATGACAGACAGGGCGCACCCGCGTAGGTGGAGTTGGTGGCCCGCTCTCCATCGATCAACGCGTACCATTCTGGGTGAGCCTGCTTGACTTCATCGCGCATCGTCAGCCACTTCAGCCCGTGGCAATTTTGAAGCGTTCCATGCAATTCCTGTCCAGCAAATCCGCCCTGCCGCAAAGTCCACAGCACCACATCCGGCCACTGAGCCTCTCTGGACCAATAACTGATATCCCGATAGGGGAAATCCGGCGTCACAATCCGGTTTACCGTCGGCAGTGGGATATCGGCTCTCTGCGGCACTATCTCGCCCAGTTCGCCCGGAAAATACCAACGTACGCCTAGCTCGCGCAAGAAATCGCAAACGGCGTTGTAGGTCCCTCCGTCGTCACGCAGGTTGACGCTCAGACCACCGAGACCCAGCCGGGCATAAGGCGGAGCACCGTAATACTCTCCGGGATTGAGTGCATCCCACTGGGCTTGGTTGATCGGCCACGGCTCTTGGCCCTTGAAGTCCTTGTCTGGGCCGAGCAGTGCCAGCCAATTCGGCCCTGATGCCATACGGTATGCGCCGTAGGCGAGACCATTCGTGGAGAGTCCGAGGGCCTCCGTGTGTGGGCTAACCCCTACGTAAATGCGGTGCGCTTCGGCCGTGGGTTCCGTTACGATCGGCAAAATCGCCCCAGAGATCTTTTCGATGTACGTTTGCAAATCCTGCGCCGCCAGTGTTGTCATCCGTGCAGGCGTTGCGGCTACGACGATTTCCGCCCGTGGAGCGCCGGCTTCGACGAGCCAAGTACGCCGCGACCTAAGCATCACCAATGTGCCTAAGCGGACACTTGGATAGACATATTCGTAACAACCCATGTCAACCATGCCGACAGACCCGTCGATGCGCGGGTTACCCACTAGGTCTTTCGCCCCGATCATCCAATCCAGTTGGTTGGTGCCCATGTTCAAACAGGAAGACGCAGTGCTCAGGTGGTAATTGCCCACAGCAGCGTCGACGAAACCCGGAGCGTTGGTCAGATTGCCTGCACCGAGAAACACATAATTTCCCACGGGGCTGCCCAGAGAAACGTTGGTAGGGAAACACGAGTAGTTCAGGTACGAATTCGTACCCGTAATAGAGAAGTCTCTCGACATATTGCCGTGAACAATCGAGTTGACCATGACGAGGTTGTCGGTGGTCAAACGTGTCTGCACTGCCCCATAAGAATCACTCAAAGATCCGCCATTGCCCGACACGGTGCAGTTGTACAGCTCTAGTGTGCTGCCCTTCATATTGTAGATGGCCTTGCCGTACGCACTGGCCTCGTTGTCGGCAATCAGACAATTCCATAAGTACAATTTGGCACCGTACATATTTTCCAGCCCCCCGCCGCCGCGCGTTGCATTGACTACGCTTTGCCACATCGTATTTCTCACGATGCTCGTGTTGCGGATTTCAGTCGAGCCCGTGCTATTGAGCAACAAGCCGCCCCCTGAGCCGTTGTAGGTCGAATTGCTTTCGAAAAGGCAATGATCGATCCGTCCTCCCTTTTTCAGATGACCCCCACCGCCGCCGCCGTCGGAAGGAAGTGTATTGGAAACCATGTTGCCGCGAAACGTACAGTTGGAAAGCACGTATCCACCGTTATCCACAAATATCCCACCGCCCCCGAGATTCTGGTTCGTAGCAATCGTGACCCTATTGTCGCTGATCAGACAATTGCGAAGCGTGCACCCACTGCCAGTGAACAGGATCCCGCCGCCTTTCTCGTTCGCAAACCCGTTACGTACGGTAAAGCCGTCCAGTACGAGAGGCTGGGCTTCGGTGCCGGAAGCGTTCCACGCCACACAGCGGTTAGCGTCCTCGCCATCAATGATTGTATCTGCGGGATTTCCGCTTTCGCTGCGGAGGATCAGGGGTTTGCTGATATACACCACATTGGGGCTGGAACCCGGGTAGTTCGTAGGATTTGCCGAGGCGGTGTAGGTACCGGCTTGCACCCAGATCGTGGCTCCATTCGTGGCGGCGTTGACCGCATCCTGAATGTTGCTCGCCGCGTTAGACCAAGCGTCATGCGGCCAGATATCGGTGTTTATTCCGTTTCGAGCAACGTAAACATCAGCCGTAGCGAACAAATGCACCAAGGTCAACAACAGCAATACACATGCTCGATCGATGGTGAACAACTGCTTTTGTTTCACTCGAAACCTCCTTCGCCATTCTATTTCAGATCGCCTCCGCCCCACAACTTCGCGAACCGATCAGGAACGTCAAATTCGTCAGTGCCAGTCGGCGAAAAAGCCCAGCGCTGAATCTGCCCGTCGCGTACACGCTGACGCCCGACGTTAAAGTGCCAAGTATAGATCGAGGTAGGCTTACGCCCGTCCACGCCGAGGCGCGGATCTAACAGCGCCGCTCCCTCACCTGCCAGTGGAATGCGCACTTCGACACTCCAGAAATTTTCCCCACGATGCACGGATGTCTCGGCCTTGGAGGCCCAGATGTCGCCCACGCCGCCTTCGCTCATGTCCGCATCCATCAGCACGCCCGTCGGACCGACCGTCATGCGGTAATACGAGTGGGTCAGGGTCTCCAGCAGGATCTCCACAAAATCGCCGTCCCGCATGCTCCCTTCGGTCTCATTTAACGATGCGCCCTGCAAACCGGCCATGTCTGGCTCTGCGCAATAGATTCCGAAATACACCGCGTTATCAGCCCAGAACACACGCGCCGAAGTATTCATTCCCACCGGCACTCTTTCACCGTTGCGCACGCCCTTCAAGTTTAACGTCCGCACCGGCGGCCAATACTGCTTGTCGTCCAGCCGCCCATCGAGTTCTTTCCGCGCCAGAGCCATTTGCGGCAGGATGCGCGCTTCAGGCACGTTTTCACGCCCTCGGCTGAGCTGGTCGCGAAGACTATGCAGTGGCTGCGTATAGACGGTGATCAGGTCGATCCGCCGCCCATATACCGAATTGGTCTCCACCGCCGCCTGCGCTGTTGCCAGTAGCTCCATCGCACGGTCGATCGGTTCCACTTCCTGACGCATGCGTGGCCAATTCTGTTCGCAATACGCAATGAAGGCGCGCATCGGCTCCGCCGCCGGCCCATAGAACAGGCGGACATACTCATCGAGCATCGCGTCGATGTCCTCGTCCGCATTCCACCAGCAACGGGAATACGTGTAGAGCGTCAGGTGCGCGACCGCCTGCGCGTTCCAACCGTAATCACGGTCGGGACTATGCTCATAGCATTCGATCATTTCCCCGGCAACCCGCCCCTTACCTTTGTGCAGGTCTTCCGCGAGGAGGTGCGGATAATAGACGGGCAGACCCCTTTGCCCATTGAAGGACACACTGCTGAATGTAAACACCCGTCCGGATGGGAGTTTCTTCAGCCAAGCCTCCCGAAGGGCTTCGTAGGAGGCGCGTACCTCCGGAGCCCCGAAATTCATGCGCGGTCGCATCGTGAACATCACGAGGTTTGGTGGAAAAGTTTCTACATTCTCGGGCGGCAGGGCGTATGCGCTATAGCTCAACCCGCTGACCCATCGGTCGGGATGACTCTTATAGAGCTCCGCAGCCAGGCGGTTGAGATACCCCCATACTAACTCGGACATGCTGCCGTCCATGCCGCGTGCCGGTGTAAGCTGCGCCCGACATCCCTCGCACTCGCAAGTCATGCCGCTGGAACCGTCTGGCAGGTCAATGCTGATCATCGGTTCGCCGAAATGATCGAACACCGCACGCGCGTAAGCCACATGTTTTTCAAAGAACCCCTCGGAAGACAAACACGGCACACCCGAATCCTTGAACTCTGTGATACGCTGCCCGCCCCGCAGCGCATAAAATTCCGGATGCGCCTGTTTCATCTCTTTACGGCGAAGCACAAACTTCATGCCATGACACAACTGCGAGCGACCGACCACATCGTGTCCCAGATGCTGCCGCAACCGTAATCGCCAAAGCGTATCTTCCTCCGAAACCGGTAAATGCCCTTTATACCAGTACATGTGCCGCACAGCATAGTCGGGCTTCGCTGTGCGATTCACCGTCGGCAGAGAAATGTTTGCGAGCTGCGGAACAACTTCGCCCAATTCCCCCGGCATGTACCAACGCACGCCCAGATCGTGCAAAAAGCCATAAACCGCATGCAGCGTACCTCGGTCATCGAGCAGCCGGATATCGAGCGTCGGCTGATAGTCGCCATCGCCGAAGGGATTCCAGAACGTATCGCCGGTGATCTTGTCCCAGTCCGGATGTGAATTACGCCCGTATGGCTCAATCGGCAGGTAGTCCTTATCCGGTCCGAGCAGAGCCAGCCAATCCGGCCCAGAGGCCATGCGGTACGCGCCGTAAGCGAGCCCGTTGGTGGAAAGCTCGAGCGCCTCGGTGTGCGAGCTGACACCCACGTAGATGCGCACGCCTCCGTCCGTAGGCTTTGTCACGATCGGCAGTGTCGCCCCGGAGATCTTTTGGATGTACGTCTGCAGCTCTCGTGCCGCCAGCTTCGTCATCCGCGCAGGTGCCTCGGCGATGATAATTTCTGCTCGCGGTTTACCCGCCTCGACGAGAAACGCTTCAGCTCGGACAAGACCGCAACTCAAAACACACCCCAAAATACCGATTTTAATTCGCATTGCCATTGTCATTATATTGTTCCTTTTATCTGAATAATTCGTGGGAATCCAAGTTTAACCAGTGAGTGATCCGTGAGCCTAAAACAAGCACTTAGAGATTCGCAGAAAACCTTGATTTTGTCAACGTGGTTGATTTTCCATCCTATGAACTTTTGACAGCATCCGCACTTCCGTTCACAGCCGCCAGTCATCCGTGCGGAACGGCATGGCAGGCAATCCTTCCTGGTTGTAAAGATTACACCCTTCGGGGTTGTCGGCCCAGGCATATCGAACGGCTACAGGTTCTTGAATCGTATCGATCCACACCACGACCGCGTTCCCCTCGATGGTGGCACGGGCCCAGACAAACTGCCTGTCGGCTCCAGCAACGGCGAACCTCTTTAACGACCCGCCGTCCCGCACCACCAGTCCGGATCCCACGTGGTCGAACGCAATGCGGATCCTGTTGCCCTCGACCTGCATGGATTTATAGGTGGGCCCAGTATACACGATATCCTGGTTATACGCGATCTTGCGGGCCGCCAATGCCAGACGTGCGCCCACGTCCTGCTTATTGGGGGGATGGATATCGTCCGCCTCGCCGAGGTCGATGGTTACGGCCACGCCGCAATGCGGCGTGTGTTGCGCGGTCAGTGCCTGCGCCTCGCGCAATTCCGCCCACGACGAATTGCGTGGGGTTGTCGCCGGTAGACGAAAATTGGGGAGTTGCACGATCAGGAATGGGAAATCGCCCTGGCCCCACTTGTCCCGCCAGCAATTGATCAGCAGAGGCATCAGGTTGCGGTACCCATAGCCGTCCCCTGCATTGTTCTCGCCCTGATACCAAATCACGCCTTTGATGGCAAACGGCATGAGTGGGTGAATCATGCCGTTGAACAATCCACACAGAGCGCGTCTGCGGTTGCCCGCGTGCAGCGGCTCTTCCGGCTGATCGAATCGATCCGCCTCCCGACACTTCCACGCACCAGCCAGCGAAAGGGTTGCGCCTTCCCCGGCAACCGTGATTTCGGATTGGCCGAAATCCGCCTGCCATTGCGTATGATACCAGCGAGTAAAGGTGCGTACCGCCAGCGTCGCCGGGCCGGGTTTAACCTGGTTGCCCGGCACCACAAACCGAACCCAATGTTTATCCGGTGGACCGGGCTGGCGCACGGCTCGCGCACCATTCAGGAAGACCGCCGTGGCATTTCCTGACAGTTTGGTAAAATACAAAGCAACGCTCACGTCCCGATCACGCCACGCGACGGGTATCTCCACGATGCGCCGCAGCTCCAGCAGGGCGCTATACGCGCCTTGCACAGACGGCTGGGCGGTATCCATGTCTAACCAGGCGGCGGCGTCGAAATCCAAGTGGGTCCAAGAACCCGGTTCGCTTTGGGGAACAGACTGCATGTACTTCGACATTTTCTCACCGTTTCTCCGGAATGCGTCGAGTTTCGCGGGCAACTCGGGATCCGCGCAGGCGGTATCATAGGAGTCCAGACTCTTCCTTGCCACTGGGTCTTGCTCCATGTAATCGCGCGAAATCCATAACTGGATGGGTGTGTCGCCCAAGCTCGCCTGCATCAAGCCGATGGGCACACCGAGTTCCTGGCGCAGCGCACGGCCAAAAAAGTACCCGACGGCGCTAAATTCCCGGGCCGTGGTCGGCGTGCAACTCTGCCAGGGCTTGCAGCGGTATATCAGGCTGTCGACCGGCTCGGGCGTGGAGTAGACCGGCGCCCGGAAGAAGCGGATGTCGGGATCATCGGCGGCGGCGATTTCCGCCTCGGCGTTGTGGGCACTGTGCAGCATCCTCGCCATGTTGGACTGCCCGCTGCAAAGCCACACGTCGCCGACCAGAACATTGGTGAACACCGCCTGCGTGTCGGCGGTAGCGGTCAGTTGGAACGGTCCGCCGGCTGCCATTGGATCCAGCTTGAGTGACCAAAAGCCGGCGGCATCGGCCGTGGTCTCTTTCGTCTGACCGGCGATTGTCACGGTGACTGTGGCACCGGGATTCGCCCGCCCCCACACGGCATAGGTGTTAAGTTAATTTTTTTAAAATCAGCTCAAAATGGCGTTGACACGC
>CAZKJH010000016.1:0-41597 GCA_964553035.1 uncultured Lentisphaerales bacterium
CTCTCGAAAATCACGACTAATACGAGCTTTCACAACTCATGCGTCAGCACTGAAACCCCGCGACGGATACACAAAAACCTTCGTGGGTATGCGGTTGACTCAACTAACCACTATTTGTGGCAAGGGCTCCAACCATCCTAATCCACGACTTTACTCAGCGTGATAGCCTCCACACGGATGTCATGAACCCCGGAATACCGGAAGCGCAAGGCAATCGGTGCCAAATCCTCTGCCTCGAATTCTATCGCCTTCGCCCCGGCACCAACAACGTCCTTCGCGACTTCAACACCATCCGAGAGCACTCGCAGCACACCAACATCGGTCGCAGGAAAATCGCCACTAACCGATACGCGCCACTTCCCAGAATCGAGTGGCAAATTGAAGCCGTAGAGAATCTCCTCAGCCGCATCATGACCCACTTGGAATTGTACGCCCATCATCACACGACCATCGACATCAATAACCCCACCATGGAAAAGCGATGTGGCGGGAATGGTGATTTCGTCGCTGTGCAGTGGTAACGTTCCGTCAACTAGCAAAACGTCGAGAATTTCGATACCATTAAGGGCTATCACTTCAACGCCGGCCTGCGCCCAATTCGCTTCCAAATCGCCAACTGGTACGGCCAACCAGCGAACGTTTTCACCTTCTCCGACGAGACTCCAATCGTTCACGTTAGTTTCTAGCGTCAGCAGAGCCCCACCAGTCTCTCCAGCGGAAACCGATGTTTTCCGAGACAAGCGGAGATCTCCAACGCCACGCACACGGATCATCCACGTCAGATTCTTCGCTCCGGCAACCGGACTACGCAACCACGCTTTGGCGATATCACTCAAAATCGGCGCTGCCGTCGAATCAACGGACGACCAGCGGCGCGCAGGCGAAACCACGGACGGCTCCGGCATCTCAAGACCCGGATGATGCACCGTCGCCTTTTCATTCCGTACTGAGAAAGCAATCATATCATCCATAACCAGGAAGTCGAGATTCGGGTTTTCCATCAAGCGGCGGACCGTGACATCAACCGGGAAAGGACTCACCTGCTCAGGAAAGGCGTTCTGGTAGAGTACCACGGCTGTGATGCCGTGCCACCGGAACAAACCTGCCTGCTCATCGGTCAGGCGTCCCTGGGTGAGACTTTCGAATGCTTTGTAAATATTTTTAAGATAGCCCTCGGTACAAACCGCCGCATAGCCGTTCACCATGCGGACGCCGTGCAGCATCGCATTATATTCGTACAGCGAACTCCAGGCAGAGTCTCCTGGCCAAATCGGAAGTGCGAGTACCAGCGGTAGGCATCCTTTAACCGCCGCATCGGCAACAACTGCCTCGTAGGCATCGTTCTTTCCGGGGAGTTTGCTCAGGCCCAGACGTAGCGCAGAGGCCGTCTCAACGACACCGCCGATCACGATGGCGAGTATCAGCAACCCTGCAAGCCCTTTGGCCAAATCACAATAAATCGACTTTGTTTTCGGCTCCATCCGCAAGATCCCGACCACCACGGGGCGAATGGTCGCAAACCCAATCGCGAACAAGGGTGCTAAGAGTGTTGGGAGTACGCAGAAGACCTTAATGGGCTGACGAATCATCTTGTACGGCGGTGCAATGGCACGAACAATCCGTATCGGAAGGCCATCAAGGGGCGCATTAAAACCCATTGCGAGGAGCAACACCAGCAGAACACCGGAAAACATGAGTAGCACCACGGTAAACGGTCGAGGCGTTTTGCAGACCGGAACCGGAATGTCCCCGTTCTCTCGGCGATAACGTCTACGCAATGCGCATCCGGTTACCAACGCAAGCGTCAAAACCACAAAAATCAGAATCACGAAGCCTACACGAAAGTGTGAATCAATTCCCTTGATCACGGCTCCGAACATCGCGCGCTTCGACGGAGAATTACGCATGACTTCCTGAACCGTGCGACCGCCAGCCGCATCCGTTGCCGCATAGAATGACGTGAGCATCTTGGCAATACCAATAACGATAATGCCTGCAAGAACCGTGGGGCTAAGCCCACGCCAGCATTGCCGTGCGCTCCGCCGGTTTGGCAATACACCATCTTCTCGCGAGAACCACGCCACGATGCACCACGCTGGAATGAGCATGCAGGCAAACGCCATGCAGTGCAGATCAGACGTATAGCAGAAGAGCAATCCAATTCCGGCTAAAAGCCCGCCTCGTGCCCGCCCTTCACGAACGGCGATGTCGAGACCGAGGGCAACGACAGGAAGGAACGCCATGCCAAAGCCCGTGGGACTTCCCCCGCCAAGATTCATCCACTGGTAAGGCAGGCACGAAGCCAAGGTGGCGCCCGCCAGTGCCATCCACCGTGATTTCACATAGCGCAACGCCAGACAGTAGAGAAAGAAAAAGGCCGTGAGTACCGCCGCAAGTTGCGCGAGATTCCAGCCGAGCGCATGACTGCCACCCACCTCTGTCACAGCAGCATAGACAAGGGAGAACGGCACATAGCCAGGATCGACCTCGCGGCGGTCGCGGTCGTAGCCCGTGTTAAACTCATAAACATTATAAAGCAGGGGAGTCCGACCCGTGACCTTCTCGCGCGTAAGCCAGAAATGATAGAGCAATTGAAGGTGATCGCCTGGAACAAGCCGCGAAGTTTCTGTCGCGCCTTGATGATAAGCTGTAAACGGAATGCTCTGCGTGATGCGCGATGGCAACCCGTGGAAGAAGACGCCCCAGAGAATCAATGCCGTCAGAAGCGGAAGTAACCACCGTGTAGAAAATGATCGCGTTGACCTTCCTTCTTCCCCTGTACCGACGTTCGCTGTTTTCATCACCGTAAAAAATCTCCCTGTTGAATTCTTGCGCCCGCACATCCCTGCTACCGACACTCGTGGGAGAGTATACAACAGCTCAAGAGCAGTTGCGAGTAGCGAGTTGCGAGTTGCGAGAAAAACTTTGGAGGCGTGAAGCCACAGGAGGGCGGGTTTTTGGAGAAGTCGCGAGTAGCGAGTGGCGAGTCTTGAGCACAGGAGGGCGGATTTTCTTCCCCGCCATTATTCGCGGACAGGAATGTCCGTGCCCCGTTACCTCTGCATCTCTTCCGCGAAAATTTTCGCCGCGAAGCGAATGCAGTCCACGCAGGGACGACTATCATAAAAGGCAGCGTCACGAAGGGTCGGCGAGGGACTCGTTTCAAAGCCTGTCTTGCCGAGAATGTCGCGGCAGACGACAGTACCGAACTTCGCCCTAAAGAGCTCTGCCATCCTCTGCACTCGCTCATAGGCCCGAGTGCGCGACTCAACGTCGGCTGGATCGGTATTGCCTTCAACCATGCCGGCAAGAACCGCCATGCCGGTGACAGCTCCGCAAACTTCGCGTAAACGACTAACACCTCCACTCAACGCACAGGAAACCTTCATCGCCGTGGCAAAGTCGAGGCTCACCAAATCTGCGTAAGCCGCGACAAGGGCTTGTGCGCAACCTGCTCCTTGCCGAAACAATTCAACAGCCTTTTCAGATCTCTCTTTCATGTCAACCATTATAGGGGCAGATTATAGCCGCCCGCAACCACAAAACAATCAGCGACTCGTACACGAAAACGGTATCTGCCCCAACAAAATAAATCGCGAGTAAATCGTGATTGACTCTTTTCACTCCAAATCTCATACTAGCGAAAGTTGATGGAAATTAGATCGAAGATCACTCTTAACCAATGTTTTCCTAATACATTCTGGATGAATCTATGGTGACGGGAGGACGAAATGGTTCCAGGGAAAAATTTTATTGCGTTAGTCATGGTTGTTTTACTGTGTGGTGTACTCCTCGCGAGCGAGTTGCCTGAGCCCTTGAAAGCGGTGCGCCCACAACTCGTTTCCGTAGGATCGGCCACACTCCGTTGGTTCGGCATTCATGTGTACGATATGTCGCTTTACACCACAGATCAGAAGTACACCCCCGAAAGTACAGCGGTTCTCAGCATCCTCTACCATATTTCGATTAAACATCGTCGCTTGCAAGATACCACACTCGAAGAGTGGCAGCGGATGAACAAAGGAACCCCGGAGCAACAGGAAGCGTGGATCCAGCAGCTTGATGCGATGTGGCCGGATATCAAGTCGGGTGAGAGCCTTTCAGCCTATCGGCAATCGGAAGGGCCGACGCAGTTCTACTTCGGAGACCGTCTTCTCGGGGAGGTGGCTGATCCTGAGTTTGGCCCAGCATTTTTCGCGATCTGGCTGGATGCGGACTGCCGCTATCCTAAACTGCGGGACAAAATTTTAAAAACGGATAAGAAAACCAATAACCAAGGACAATAAAGCCATGAAACTCTTCGTGTCACTGATGAGCGTTGGATTACTCTGCGTGGGATGCTCGTCCATCACGCCAAAGCACTACGAGAAAGAACAGCCGCTACTGGATCTAAGCCGCTATTTCAACGGTCCACTGGAAGCCTCGGGCATGTTCCAGAACCGGAAGGGCGAAGTAGTGAAGAGGTTCAATGTGAAGCTGATGGGCACATGGACTAACAATGTAGGTCTGCTTGAGGAGGATTTCATCTATGCAGACGGAACCCAGCAGCGCCGCGTCTGGACGATCACCAAGCTAGATGATCATACGTACACGGGAACGGCGGACGATGTTGTCGGTGTTGCACACGGCGAAGCCTACGGGAACGCCTTGAATTGGCGCTACACGCTCGCACTGCCGGTCGGCAAGAAGGTGTACAACGTGAAATTTGATGACTGGATGTATTTGATGAATGACGAGGTCATGCTAAACCGCGCCGTCATGAGTAAGTGGGGCTTCCGTCTGGGCGAAATCACCCTCTCCTTTCAAAAAAGATAACCCCTATTATGAAAACAAGTGCCGAAAGAAAACGTATTGCCGTGGTAGGTTCCGGGGTCGCAGGGATCACCGCATCTTATCTTCTGCAGCAAGGTCATGATGTGACCCTGTTTGAGAAGAACTTAAAAATTGGCGGACACACTCGAACTTGGGTCTTGGAAGACGGGCCTGATGCCGGCACACCGGTCGACACCGGTTTTATTGTCTTTAACAACCGGACTTACCCCAACTTTATACGCCTCCTCGGTCGGCTGGGCGTGGCTTATCAGCCAAGCGAGATGTCCTTTAGCTGTTACAATGAGGCGAGCGGACTGGCATACGCCGGGACCGGGCTCTCGGGGCTCTTCGCGAAGCGGCTCAATATCCTCTCTCCTTCTTACTGGTGCTTCATTTCCGGAATCCTCCGATTTTCCAAGCGCACACGTCAGCTCTATCACGCCAATCAGCTCGAAGGCTTGTCGCTGGGAGAATTCTGCAGGCGCGAACGGATTCCCAAGAAGGTCATTGAGGATTATGTCTTACCGATGGCCTCAGCCATCTGGTCCACACCCTTTTCTGGGATCCGCGATTTCCCGATGGCATCCATCGCGCGTTTTTACGAAAACCATGGTCTGCTGTCTCTCCAAGACCGTCCGACGTGGTATACGGTCTCCGGGGGGAGCCACGCCTACGTGAAACGCTTTCTCAAAACCTTTACGGGAACGGTGCGTACGGGTTGTGGCGTGAAATGCATCACACGAGTGGAGCAAGGCGTAGTGCTTGAACTGGAAGATGTCAGTACGCAGTCATTTGACGAGGTCGTAATCGCCACGCATGGGGATCAGGCATTTACCCTGCTTCAGGATCCCTCAGACGATGAACGGGCTCTGTTGGCGGCATGGCACTATTCGCAGAACGAAGTGCTCTTGCATACGGACAAGCAGCAGATGCCGCCGCTTCGTCGTGCGTGGGCAGCGTGGAATTATCTGCGCCTCGCTTCATCGTGCGATGAATCTCCAGCTTCGCTGACTTATTACATGAACTGCCTTCAACGTTTTGAGGGCCATGCGGACTATCTGGTCACGCTCAATCCCTTGCGGCGTGTCGAGGGGTCATCGCGCATTGCGGAGTTCATGGATACACACCCGATCTATACCGCTGAGGCTGTCGCCACCCAATCCCATTTGCCCGATCTGAATGGCAAACGACACACCTATTTCTGCGGAAGTTATTTCAATAACGGATTTCACGAAGACGCGGTGACATCCGCCGCCCGCGTCGCACAGTGCTTTGGTTACACCCTATGAATTCGAAGCTCATTTTAGCAAACGTCAGGCACGCACGGGTCACACCCGTGCGCGATCAACTCAGCTATTCCCTCTGGCGCTATATTCTGGATGTTGACGAACTCGGTTTACTCGACAAAGAGCTTCCGCTCTTCGGCTACAATCGCTTCGCACCCGTCTCCATCTACGACCGCGATTATCTGGATCGTCGGCCCGGAACCATCCGCGAAAAAGTGGTTCGCCTTCTGAATGAGAACGGGATTGTCGGGCCTGTAGACCGTATCCTGATGGTGACCGACCCCGCCTGTTTCCGGTATGTCTTCAATCCTGTCAGCTTCTACTATGTCTTCTCCTCCTCGGACACCTTAACCGCGATCTTGATCGAGGTGAATAATGTTGTAGGCGACCGCCACCTCTACATCGTGCCTGGTGATGCAGGCTCCTCCGACCCTAACTTTCTGGCGACAAAGAAAATTCCTAAGGCATTCCACGTGTCGCCCTTTAATGCGGTAGAAGGCTTTTATGAAATGCGATTTTCGGACATCCGGAAACAGCTCGACATCCATGTCGACTTGCATAAAGATGAAGGGCTGGTGATGACGGCCCGCGTTCATGAGGACGAACGGTTTCCACTCACGCGGCAGAATGTGCTCCGCACGCTCTACCATCCCTTATTGAATTCGTGGCGTACCATGCCACGTATCGTGCGCCATGCGGCTCGGCTGTTGTGGGTGAAACGAATGCCGTTCCACGGGCGCCCTATCGTCGTGAGTCCGATGAACCTCCGGGTGAAGTCCGCCAGCAGATTCCAACGCTTTTGCCAGCGGAATATCGAAACCGCGCTTTCACGGATTCAGATCGGTTGCCTCGTCCTCCAGACACCGACTGGAACCCGAACCTTTGGTGACCCGGCAGCGGCATCTCAGGCACACTTGATTGTGCGGGATTGGACTTTCTTTACGCGAGTCGCAACAGGGGGCGATGTCGGTTTCGGCGAAGCCTATATGGAAGGGCTTTGTGACACACCCGATTTGACAGCGGTGATCCATCTGATGATCGACAACGTTCGCCATTTGAAAGACCGCCGTCTGGCGCCAACCGTGTTCCATGCTTTGTTGAGCCGCTTCGGGCATCTTGCGAACGCCAACACACTCCAGGGCAGCAAGAAGAATATCCAGGCGCACTACGATCTCAGCAACCCCTTCTTTCAGACCTTTCTGGATGCTGGCATGATCTACTCGGCCGGCATCTACCACGATGCCTCAGAAACTCTGGAACAAGCGCAACTCAACAAACTCGATGCCATGATCGACAAGGCGCAGCTCGGCCCCTCTGACCATGTGCTGGAAATCGGTTGCGGCTGGGGACACTTCGCCATCCGAGCCGCTCAGACCCGTGGGTGCAAAGTGACGGGACTGACACTCTCTCAGGAACAGTACACATTGGCACGGGAACGAGTCAAAGCCGCCGGTCTGGAAGGCCAAGTCGAGGTTCTGCTTCAGGACTACCGCTTGCTTGAAGGCAAATTCGACAAAATCGTCTCCATCGAAATGCTCGAGGCGGTAGGGCATCGCTACCTCCCCACCTTTTTCAAGCGTTGCGACGAACTCCTCAATCCGGATGGATTGGTGGTGATTCAAGTCATCACCATTCCCGACCAGCGGTACGAGGCGTATCGCAGAAAATGCGACTGGATACGCAAACATGTCTTTCCTGGCGGACACCTCCCTTCCTTGACTTCGCTGTGTACAGCGATGACGAGTGCCTCACAGCTCATCGTCGAGGATATTGATAATATCGGCGTTCACTATGCGCGTACGCTGGATGACTGGAAACGCCGTTTCATGGAACACCCCGAAAACAAAGAAACACTCGCTGACCGTAGCGTATTCCACCGCAAATGGCTTTATTACCTCTGCTACTGCCAGGCGGCCTTTGAGTCGCGGACGCTTCAAGATCTACAACTGATCCTGACGCGACCCGGAAACCGGAAGCTCGCGCCTGCACCCTACGTAAACAGGCATTAGTCCTCCAATTCGTAATTTGTAATTCGTACTTTTCTCTCACTAGCAACTCGCGACTAGCAACTTAACACTCAAGAAAGGAACAACCATGATAAAACAACAACTGCTCATCGCAATCTGCACGGTATTCGTTTACGTCAACGTGATCCACCTGATCGCGCTGTTCAAAAAGGACAACGGCATCATGGATGCCGCCTGGGGTATCGGTTTTATTGTACTCGCGTGGGTTGGGCTCCTGACAGGAAACGCTCCGACACCACGCGGATATTTATTGGCCTCGCTGGTTACACTCTGGGGTTTACGCCTCTGCATTCATATCCTCATCCGTAATGCAGGACGTGGGGAGGACTTCCGTTATCGCAATTGGCGAAATACCTGGGGCCGCTCGTTTTATCTTCGCAGTTATCTGCAGATTTTCATGCTGCAAGGGTTCTTCATGGTGATTGTTGCCATGCCTATTATTCTAGTAAACGCCCAGAGAGGTGGTGCGCTCGGGTGGCTTGATGCGCTCGGATGTCTGGTCTGGCTGATCGGCTTTTCTTTCGAAGCCGTAGGCGATTATCAATTGTTGCGCTTCATGAAAAACCCGGAGAACAAAGGACGCGTGATGCGCTCGGGTGTCTGGCGACTCACGCGCCATCCGAACTACTTTGGCGAAGCGACCCTGTGGTGGGGATGCTTCCTGATCGCGGCTAGCGTTCCAAACGGGCTCTTCGCGCTGATCAGCCCTGTGGTCATTGACTGGCTCTTACTCTGCGTTTCCGGCATTCCAATGTTGGAGAAAAAATATGTAAAACGGCCTGAATATCAGGAGTATAAGCGAACCACCTCCGCCTTCTTCCCATGGTTTCCCAAAGGAGTCTAATGCGTAATATACTCATGTCGGTGATCTTTCAGTGCGGATGGTTCGCCTGTGTCTTGAGTGGTACACGGGGATTTCTGCTGATACCCCTTGCCGCGGCGACCGCCGTCATCGCGATCAACCTTTGGCTTCAGCGTGGACGATTGGCAGAAGAACTCCGTGTGATCCTGTGGATCACGCTCGTCGGTTTTGTCCTCGAAACAATCAACCTGACAGCGGGCGTCTTCACCTTAACCCACCCCTCCAGTTATCCTTGGCTTTGCCCGGCGTGGCTGCTGCTACTCTGGCCGATGTTTGCAACCATGTTGCGCGGCCCGCTCACCTGGCTCTCCGGAAGGTATTGGCTGAGTGTTCTTTTAGGGGCAATCTTCGCGGTTCCCAACTATTTCGTCGGAGAACGGCTTGGCGCGGTCAAACTTAATCCCCATATTGTTTACACCGTCACCATTCTGGTCATCGTATGGGCGATCGCCATGCCACTCATGATTTGGCTCTCAAGAAAAAAGCAGGAGTGAACTGTTTGCACGGGTCTTGAAATAGAAATCGAGCGTTTCATACGCCTGACCCCTCTTTCCTTCGGCGACTTCCTAAATGTCGTTTGACTGTATACGCAGATATAGTGTATATTCCACTCATTCATTACGCCATTGTTATCATAGGTGTAGTTCATTCATTTTCGGGAGGAATAGATGTCAGACGAGGAAATGGTTCAAGAGACGGAAACCGCAGCAAAACGCGCATGTGGTTTGGTTGTCGATTTCGATTACACGATTGTCGATGGTATCGGCATACTTGAAAAAGTCTTTACAAAGGCTCTTAGTGCTGCAGGTGTCAGTATGACACCGTCCCTTTTTGTACGCAGTCTGTTTGGCTCGAAAGCGGTTTCAGCCGTCACTACGCTGCTTGGAACAGGATCGGCAGTTACGCCCGAAGCTGTGCTGTCTGCGCTCCCAGCGGCAATGGACAAGGCGGTTGAGAACGCCACCGTCAACGCAACGGTAATGGATATTTGCAAGCATACGATTGATCAAGGCATCAAAGTGCTTTTCGTCACCTCGCGTTCACTCGCCATCGTTGAGCAAAAGCTTGAATCTGCTGGTATCCCTGGAGCTCAGCTTTTGAAGGTTGATCGCTCTGATCGCATTGGCGAGTATTCTCCCGAGATCTGGGCTAAAGCAGCTCGCACAATCCGATTGAGTCCCCGTCACTGCACAGTGATCGCAGCAAGTGCGACTTCTATCCGCCAGGCTGTCGTGGTCGGCATGCGTACAGCAGCCTTTCCGAATCCGCTCATTAACTTTGAAGATTTCTCTGGTGCTGACCTCATTGCCGAAGGTATGAATCGGGATACGGCTTTCACTAGCATTGTGAATCTTATCTGGCATGATGACGAGTGACGTTATTCTTCTAGCTTTTTCCAAATCGCCTGTCCAGTTCTCGGGATGAGGTGTAAATCATCGTTGGCCTGCCAGATGGACTCGTATAGGGCATATTGCATCCCGCTAGCTCGACGATGATTGAGGTCAACTCCCGAATCGAGAGCGTGTGGCTTGTCCTCACGGCCGCTCGGCTCGCGGCTTTCGCGATGGTTTCCTGCCGCCAATGATCTTTGCCGCGTTTGGTGCCAGCTTCTTCAAACGCCGTGGCGGTGTCGATGAGAACCGCCTCACAGGATGCTCCCGAGAGGATGTCCGGCATGGCATCCACAATAAACGTCTCCTTGCCGAATGGTTCGATACCGAAACCCATCTCGCGAAGCAGAGGCAAGACGCTTTCGATGCGCCGGTAGTCGAGGGGTGTCATATCGATGGATTGTGGAATAAGCAGACGCTGCGAAGCGCAAGGTGCTGCACCAGATTCCCCCGTGAGTTTTTCGTACAGTACACGCTCATGCGCCGCCGCCGGATCGAGAACTGCGTAGCCATCGTTTGTCTCCAACATCACATAGCCCGTGCTGAGCCTGCCGATAATACGAAACTGGGTCCAGGGTGCCCCAGCAGGCATAGTAACGATCACGCCTTCGCCCTCTCGGTCTGCATGAGGCGCATAAGCTGGAATCGGTACGGGGCCGCTGAAGGTTTCGGCAGAAGGGGTCTCAAAGGGAAAAGTAGGAACAGGCCGCACGGGTGGGACGCTCGAAACGACGAAGTCCGGCGGGGGCATCCTGAAAGACGCTGGCGGCGGATTTCCAAATGGAGCGGACGAGGTCGAGGAGCGATCCACGTTGCGTTCCGCAGTGGGTGGGTACCCCATTACCGGATCGATGGCATTGCCAACGGCGGGAATTGGGGAGGCGGAACGGTTTAGCGCGGCTGAAATCGCGGCAATCACGGCGTCTCGAACCTCCGTGATGTTTCGGAAACGGACTTCGCGTTTCGTGGGGTGGACGTTGACATCGATGTGCTCAGGCGGCAGATCGATGAAGAGATAAATCACGGGTTTACGGTCGCCTTCGAGCTTCGGGTAAGCCTCATTGATCGCATGTTGCACGATGGGGGCAGTGGCGGGACGCCGATTGATGTATATGCGCTGTCCGTTGCGGTCTGACCGTGTCCACGATGGGATGCCGGCATAGCCGAAGACGCGAACCACGCCGAGCGTATAGTCGAGCGGAACGAGTCGCTCCATCTCTTCGTGTCCCGAGATTTCCATGATACGGTCATGCAAGGTTTCACACGGAGCGAGCTGATAAGCAATTTCGCCATCGCACTTCAGCGACATGGCTACATGTGGATGCGCTAAGGCATGAATGAGGAAGGTATTCCGGATATAGGCCTGTTCAGTCTGAAAGGATCGCAAAAAATTACGGCGGGCAGGCACGTTGAAGAAGAGGTCGCGCACCTCGATACACGTCCCTGGAGGGCACCCACAGTCCTTCACGTCCAGCATCTTGCCCCCCGCGAGCATCACCTCTGTGCCGAAGTCGTCTTCGTGACGACGCGTACTGAGCGTGAAGCGCGAGACCGAGGCAATCGAGGCAAGCGCTTCGCCACGGAAGCCGAGCGTGGCAATGTGTTCAATATCGTCGACGTCCTGGATCTTGCTCGTTGCCTGACGCTCCGGTGCCATGATGGCATCGTCTCGATTCATCCCGTAGCCATTGTCGGCGACGCTTATCAACTTGCGACCGCCTGCGGTAATGACGATGTCGAGGCGAGTCGCTCCAGCATCGAGGGCGTTTTCAAGCAGTTCCTTCACGACGGAGGCGGGACGCTCAACAACCTCTCCTGCGGCGATTTTATTGGCCACATGAGTTGACAGCATTCTGATCTTCGATCCCTCGGCATTGCTCATAGCGCAATCTTAACACAACCGTTTTCAAAAGGAAAACTGTAAACGGCAGAGCCAAGACCACAGGCCGCTGGATAAACCCCAATGGCATGCATTTTTTTGCCTTCTCCTGAATGATGTGATAGGATAGCTGCCAGAGTATGCGATTTGACTTGAAATGACCGACAAATGAAATACAAGGCAGAATTTTTCGCGGATACGACAAGCGTGTTTGAATGGGAGTTTGATTGGTGAAAACTCAGGAACTCGAATTAGAAGAGCTGCCGCCCCCATTGAGACATCCGTTGCTGGTCTTGGGTGTAGCTTTCGTGATGGGAAGCTGGATTGGGATCCGGTTTGCAATTGATTTGAGGTGGAGTGTCTCGACTCTCATTCTTTCCCTTCTCGTCTGGGGGCTCTTGTTTGTCCTTGCGAAGCGACGGCATTTGTGGCTTGTGCCAGCTTCTCTGATGTTGGCGTGTGTTGTTGGCTCGGCGGCTTGTTGTTCAGCGCTGTTAGCGGCGGCGGCTCGGACGGAGTCCGTCGAGTTCTTCCGTGAGGCCATCGACTGCCGCGAAGATGCCGTCATTCGTGGCAGAGTGGTCACTGAGCCATCGGTGAGTGTCCTGGAGCACGGTGGTGCCAGAATTCGCTTCGATGTCGATGTGCGTGAGGTTCCCACAGAGGATGGTGGCATTGCGGTTCGAAATTCTCGTGTCCAGGTCGATTGGTATGGCCCTAAAACGCTCGACTCTAAGTCTCCGCCATTTCGAATTCCGCGGGCGGGAGAGGGCTGGCAGCTCCGTGGGAGGATTCGGGATCTTGAGACCCGTGGCTTTATGCCGCTGACAACGCTACAGGTTCGCAAGCGATGCGCAACGAGTCGCCGATATTACGGCTATGATGCCGCATCTTTTGTTCGCACATTCTGGAAGTTCCGTGGCGAGGCTGCCGAGTCGCTTTCGGTAGGCATGCAGCGTCATCGGCTCAGTGCCGCCATCGTCAAGGCAATGACGCTTGGTTTTCGTTCGGATATTCCGCGAGACGTGATGGACTGCTTCAAACTCTCAGGAACTGTCCACGTCTTTGCGATATCGGGTCTCCATGTGGGCATCGTGGCTTCGATCCTGATGGTGGCTTTGTCTGCGCTCCCGATTCAGGGACGATATCGTGTTTTGCTGTTCGGCCCCTTGATCATCGCCTATACGATCGCCGCTGGGGCGAAACCGAGCGCGATTCGAGCCTGTATAATGTCCCTTTTTCTCTTCAGTGGCCCACTACTGGGACGAAAGTCGGATCCAGTGTCATCCCTTTCTGCGGCGGCGATTCTGGTGTTGGCATTCAAGCCCGAGCAGATCCTCGATCTTGGTTTCATCTTTTCTTTCCTCTGTGCGGCTGGGATCACCTTTCTTGTCCCAGTCTTCAATTGCATGTTGTTGAGAACCGAATCTCGTCTGTCAGTCTGGATACACCGTAACGATATCCTGAGTGTTGCGGGCCTTCTAGAGGAGGGAGGATTACCACAAGCGGCTTCGAATCCGAGGCCTTCTTGGCGACGATGGCTTTTTCGAGCGGGTGGGATTAACATGGCCGTATCGCTGGCCGCCTGGATTGCCTCGACACCTGTGACGGCAATGTTTTTCGGACGAATCACGCCGATTTCGATTCTCTGCAATCTCGCCGTCATCCCACTGGCCTTCCTGATTGTTGTGACGGCAGCATTTAGTATTATTTTTGGTTTCGTCTCGCCTTGGATGGCTTCAGTCTTCAACGCTGCGAACGTGGTTTTGACGCAGCTCCTTGTTGTGACGGCAAAGCTGTTCTCCAGCATCCCTTTTGCGAGCTTCGATATCGCGCCTTGGGGCTTTGGTGCCGTTGCGCTCTGGTACTTCACCACATTTCTGCTCTACGTGGTGGTGCGCACGAGATTGAGTGCAAAGTGAAGAGCCTGCAAGCAAGGGACTGCTTGCAGGGAGAGTGTAAAAGCTTCGCAAGCGGTTTCTGCCGTTTTACCCTCTCCTTGAGGGCAATCCCCTGCCTGCAAGCCAGCTTGGCAAGGGATTTCCCGATTTTTACTCTCTTCTTGCGAGCTGTCCTCAGCCAGCAAGCACAAAAAACGGCCGCATGCCTCGAAAGGCATGCGGCCTGTATTGTTCTTATGACCAGAGAGGCTTACGCTTTAGCGGGAGCTTTCTTGGCAGGAGCCTTCTTCGCTACGACAGGCTTCGCGGGAGCCTTTTTGACTGCCACTTTCTTCACAGCAGGCGCAGTCTTCTTTGCAGGGGCGGCCTTCTTCGCGGGAGCGGCTTTCTTTGCAGGAGCAACCTTCTTCGCGGGAGCGGCTACCTTTGCAGGAGCGACCTTCTTTGCGGGAGCGGCTGCCTTTGCAGGAGCTGCTTTTTTCGCAGGTGCGGCTGGCTTCGCAACGCACTTTGCAACGCACTTTGCTTCGCACTTCTTGGGAGCTGCCTTGGCGGCAACCTTCTTAACTGCTTTCTTGGCAACTGGCATAACTTTTTTCTCCTTTTTTCGGACTTGCTAATCCGTTTTTTTTTAGAAACTACACTCTCCAACGAGGAGACGTGTGTTGCTGAATTGGTTGTATACAACATTGCTTTTATTATTGCAAGATAAAAACACGATTTTTTTCTACGAATGTATTTTTTTTTGAAAAAACCTTCTCAAACGTCCTTGAAAGCAGGCCCAAACAGCTTTCGAGGCGAAATTTTTTTTTCGGAGCATAGTGGTGCAAATGAAATTTGCCATAACTTTTACGAGCAAAAAAAACGATACTTTTTCATAACAAAAAAACGCGACCCTTCGCAATGCGTGAAGCGGCGAATAAAAATAGCACTACCTACACGACCTGCCTAACACGCTGCTTAGCACTCGCCATTAATGATGCCATTATTCGTTCGCTTTCTCTAGCCGTGAAGTATAAAATAGAGTATGATTCTGACCCGTCTAAGTCGATTGAAAATTCAAACAGCCTATTCTTGGCACAGTTGACCTTCAAATTCTAATGCGTGGTGCTTTTTAATGCTCGGTGAAGTCTATAAGCGAAGAGAGCTGACATGGATTCTTGTTCAGCGCAATTTAAAAATTCGTTACAAGAATTCCGCATTGGGGTTTTTGTGGTCTTTACTCACCCCGGTGCTGATGATCTTCATGTATGCTGTCTTCGCCAGCATCCTGAAGTTCAACACCGGAAGTCCAAACTATCTACAATTTCTCGTTACAGGAATCATTGTCTGGCAGTTTACAGCGGGGTTCCTCAACGACTCGCTTAATGCGATCGTCGGCAATGCCAATTTGGTGAAGAAGGTTTTCTTCCCGAGAATTATTCTGCCAGTCTCAACGGTGATGGCCAACGGTGTCAACTTTCTGCTGACCTTTGTGGTTCTTTTTCTCTATCTCATGCTTTCCGGAGTTGCTGACTTCACAGCCTTCTATTGGATTGTTCCGGCGTTCGCCCTGCATCTTGCGCTCGGAATCGGCATGTCGTGCCTTTGCGCGACCTTGAACGTGTTTTTTCGTGACACCCAGCACATTATTGGCGTGGGCTCGCTGGCGTGGTTCTTCCTCTCGCCTGTGTTCTATGCACCCGAGATGCAACTGGGAGCGCTCGGGTTTCAAAATCCACAGATTGGCGGCATCATCTTCTTGAATCCGATGACGGGTATTCTGGCGGCTTATCGAGCTGCCCTCATGGGAGCACCGCTGATGCCCGAAGCGGCACCAGGCATCCTGTTGAGTCCACTTTGGCTTCTGCTTTCAACCTTGGTATGCGTTGTGATTTTCTTTCTGGGAATCGCTTCGCTGAAGGCTGGGGACTCGCATTTTGGAGATGTGTTATGAGCGAACCCGCAATTGAAGTCTGTAACATCACCAAGCGCTTTCGTCTCTCCTCGTCTGCGGGGTCCCTAAAGACGGCAGTGATCGACTGGGTTCGTCGTCGGCCCGACAAGCAATTTACTGCGCTTGATGATGTCTCCTTCACCGTTTCAAAGGGTGAGACGCTCGGGTTGATCGGTTCTAACGGCGCGGGCAAGAGCACGATGCTTTCCATCATCGCGCGCACCTTGTCGCCGACAGCAGGCTGTGTACGTTCGACAGGGGTCATTTCTTCGCTGCTTGAACTCGGCGCTGGGTTCCATCCCGACCTCACAGGGCGCGAGAATGTCCTGCTGTATGGTGCGATCATGGGCATCTCCCGGGAAACGATGCGCAGCCGTTTCGATGCCATCGTCGATTTCTCGGGTCTTGCCGATTTTATTGACCAACCTGTGCGCTTTTATTCCTCGGGGATGTACGTTCGCCTGGGTTTCGCTGTGGCGGTGCAGGTCGACCCCGATATTTTGCTCGTGGACGAAGTGCTCGCCGTGGGCGATTTAGATTTTCAGAAGAAATGCCTCGATAAGATGGCGGAGTTCCGCAGGGCGGGCAAGTCGATGCTGATCATCTCGCATGATATGCATACGATTCGCTCCGTCTCAGACCGCATTGCGTATCTCGACCATGGTGTGCTCAAGGGCATCGGTGCCCCACAGGAGATGACTACGCGCTATGGCGCCGACACCATTACGGGCACAGCGGGTGGAACTAAGCGCGAGTGGGGGACAGGAGAGGCGAGGCTGACCTCGGTTTCCCTCGTCGATCATGATGGTGCGCCATGCCTAGTCGCCCCCCCAGACCAGAAACTTCGAATTGCGCTCGCTTGGGTGGCGTCGACGTGTATTGACAAGCCGACGTTCGGGTTTTCAATTGCGGACGGCGATGAAAAAACGGTTTACGGTAGCAATACTGAGATCGATGGCATCGACATTCCGTTTATTGAAGGGTATGGAACTCTTGTGCTTGAGATCGACGCCTCTTCATTACACGCCGGCAATTATATGATGTCGTTCTCCTTGCACAGCCGCAACCATGCGATCAACTACCACCGTTTAGAAAACCATCTGCCAGTGGTTCTTATTGCTAATACAAGCTTCGATGGTATCTGCCATCTACCGAGCCGATGGTTATAAGACGCTTGCCTATGTTGTGCTTGCGTTGTATACTATGAAGTCATTCAAGAAGTGGAACTATCAGCTAGAGTGGCACTTAATCAGTTTTAGGTGTCAGGCAGTTGATGACGTGGAGTAATTTTATGAAAGACAATGGGAATGTGGCCTTAATTTCAGAAATGATGGAAACGGCCACCATCATTAGGAACTTCGATTTTTCAAAGGCCGTCGGAATTGGGGATGAAATTTTAGCAAAGGGTGGTGTTTTTATCAGTGGCGAGGGGTCGAGCCGAATCCTGCCTGCGAAGAATTTCATCTCAGAGGCTTACAAGTGTGGTGTCGATTTATCGCTAGGAACGGCTGGCTCCTACGAGGCTTGTGAGTATGATCTTTCGAAGCATGTCGTGTTGGTGGCCTCCAACAGCGGCCAGACGAAGGAGACTATCGTATTGGTGCGCAAACTCCTTTCCGAAGGTCATGAGAATATCTATGCGGTGATTGCCACGCCGGACTCGATTCTCGATAACGAAGCATCGGCAAGCATCGTGTTGACGTGCGGAGCGGAGAAGGCCGTCGCCGCAACGAAGAGCGTTGTCGAACAGGCCCTCGTCTATCAGTCGATTTTGTGCAGCATGACACAATGCACCGCGTGCGAAACAAACAAGATTAAGGCGGCAGTTCTCGCAGAGCAAGTCATGGCAGCGAGTTATGATCCAACGTTGATTGCGCGTCTTGCGCAGTGTGACCGAATCTTTTTCGCGGGACGAAACAATGGCATCGCCGAAGAACTGGCACTTAAGACGACGGAAATTACCCGCAAGCCGAGTCTTTTCTTGGAAGGGACGATTGCCCTTCACGGTTTTGAGGAGATTATGACGGCGCGTGACGTGCTTGTGTTCGTCGAGCCATACGAATCGGAATTCGCTAAGATGAAAGAAATTTTTACGGATCGTGTCGGGGTTGAGATCCTTGCGCTGTCCTCCACACCAACGCCCTTCAGCACGATTCACCTGCCGTTGCTTGACGGATTCAACAACTATATGGCGTTGATGGCGGGCTGGAACCTTCTCGTTCATATTGGACTGCAATTGGGTGTTAACCTCGACAAGCCGAACCGCGCCCGAAAGATCGGTAACGCAATCTAATATGAAAATCGTAGCATTCCTCAACCATCCAACGATTCAGGAGTATTCCTTTTCGGAGGAGAATGCTAAGCATCTCGTAGAGCGGCTTCCCCGTTGTTCGTTGATGGTCTGCGGTGATGAGGTGTCGTTTGTTCAGGAGTTGGCGGATGCCGAGGTTGTGCTGGTGTCAGAATTTAAGCAGGAATGGTTTGCGGCCGCACCCAAGTTACGTATCATCAGCACACCCGCCGCTGGTCGTGACTATTTTAAGGTTGATTTGCCGGATGGCGTTAACATCCTCTATGGCTCGTATCATGGTAAAATCATGGGAGAGACCGCAACGGGGATGATTCTTGGGATCTCTCGCGGCCTCATTCAGCATGCCCAGTTGATGACGGGTACGGCAGTGCAGTGGCCACAAAACGCATTTTCGGGCGAAGTGCGTTGTATTCGGAATTCGCATGTGGTTATTCTTGGATTTGGTGCCATCGGGCATTATGCAGGGCGGCTACTGAAGCACTTTGGCGCTCGTATTACGGGCATTCGGCGGAATCACGCTGGAGATACGCCGCTTTGGTTCTCCGACAGTGACAAAGTCGTATCTATGGAGGAGCTAGATCGCGTATTGCCCTTTACGGACCATCTGCTCTGTGTGCTACCGTCTGGAGAGGAGACAACGAACATCATGAATGCCGCCCGGTTGTCACTCCTCCCGAAGACCGCCTACATCTACAACCTCGGCAGAGGAAATGCCATTGATGAAGATGCGCTGGCAGCCGCCCTACGGCGTGGTAGCATCGCTGGTGCTGTTTTGGACGTTTACCAGGAGGAGCCTCTTTCGATCAACAGTCCTCTACGAACGGTGCCGAACGCTTTTCTTTATCCTCATGTGTCGGCTGTTTCTCCGGAGTATATGGACTTGTATGTAGAAGAGCTTGTCGAACGTCTCGCTCTGGCGGGCCTTGCCTAGAAGCTAGAAGTGCGGATTTTTGATTTTTGATTTACTCTTTGCAAGTGTTGCAAGCGGGGTTTCCTTGTGGTAGAATCGAGATGTTTCATTTAATCAGAACTGTTATGCTTCCGTGGGTTAGGTGAGCCAGAAAAGGGTGTCGCGTGTTTCCATTCAAAATCAGGAGAAAACTGTACATGAGAAAAACGAACTTGTTTTTTACATCGATTGCGGCTTCAGCCGTAATTCTCGGAGTCTGTGGCTGTGGCAAGGATAAAAAGAAGGCTGCAATAGAAGATGCAAAAGCGGCAGAAATTGCTCAGGCGATGGCGTTAGATATTCCTGTCGATGATTCTGTTCTCTACGATTTATATAACCAAGTTGATGCGTTGCTCCAAGCGGGGCAGACCAATCAGGCAAATGAGGCTATTATCGCTGCATTTGACGACAAGGATTTCGAGCAGTTTAAGGCACCTCTTTTCAACACGACGATCCGATATTTCCTATTCACTGAGCAGTACGATGCGGCTAAAGGGCAGTATTTGAATGCCCTTCGCGTAATGCCGGAAATTGCCACGCCCGGATTTGATACGATCTACGGAGCCTACATGGCAAAAGACGATGTCGCGGGTGCCCTCGACTGGGCTCGCGTACTGGCCACTCAAGACATTGGGGAAGAGCTTCGTCTGACCGCCACGGATTGGCTGATTGGAAGTTTATTCCGGAATGGCAAGCTCGACGAGATGGCAACTGAAGTTGCGGCGACTATCGAAAAATTCGATGCCCCTAAGGTTGCTCCGCTTATCGGGCGCATGGGGCAAGAAGCCCTTGGCTCGGAAAATGTGACGATTGCAGAAAAGGTCGTTGAACTAATCGGCGCATCGTCCAAAAAAGACGATCCTGCGATGAAGGAAGTCGTGGCGACGTTGGAAATCCGCATCGATGCGGCCAAAGGGAATTGGAAGAAGATTGCAGACAGGATCCCGTTGTTGATCGTGGAGGTCCCAGATCAGGCCCTCCAGCAAGCGATGATGTATGCCTTTCAGAGTGCCAGCCGCGCCGCTCGCTATGACATGGTTGAGTTGATGGCGGCTCCGATCGTGATGGATGATCGCGCGGCTCAGTGTGAGAAAACGCGCTACGCCGCTGCCCGCGAGTGGGTCGGCGTTGTTTTCGAAGGCGCAAACAAAGATGTTGCCTCCTTCCCGAGCCGCATCGATAAACTCCTGCAAGTTAAATTGCCGCCGAGCCAGATTCATTCAATTTATAGCCGCTACTTCTATGATATTATCGGCGATATACCAGTACTTAAAGAATGTGTTGTGTTGGTGGATAAACTCATCCCGATGCTCACAGACCAAGCTTCCCAAGATTCGCTCCGCTCCTATCAGCTTGATTCCTGCTTTTTAATCGAAGATTACACGCGCGCTCTTGCCATCCTCGAGAAAGGACTGCCCGAAAGAGATGAGGCGTGGCATAAGATGGCGATTGTGAAGGTCAAGGCCCACAAGGCACTTCAAGAGAAGAATTATGATGACGCTGTCAAATACTTCCGTGAATTTATGGGCACACTTAAGGATCAAGATACGACAGATCCTGCTTCAGAAATCGTGTACAGCCAAGCGACGCTGTTTGGTAACAATGAGAAACGCATCGGCGATATCTACACCGAGGCTGGTAATGCAGACGAAGCGAAGAAAGCATACGAGACGGCACTTGAATGGTTTGGCAAGGCTCTTGAAACTAACAAGGCTGGTGCTGAAACCGAAAATTACATTAAGGCGCAAATCCAGACGGTTCCCACTGCAAAGGCAAAGGCTGTGAAGCCTGCGGCGGAAACACCTAAAGCAGAAATAAAGAAGCCTGCCGTGGCCCCCCCGGTGGTTGAAGTAGAGAAGACTGCCGCTGAGGCTCCTGCCGCTGAGGCAGAAAAGCCCGCCGTCAAAGTTCCTGCGCTTGAGGTGGAGAAGCCTGCCGTAGAAGCCCCGGCGGCTGAAGCTCCCACGGCCACCCCAGCCGTTGTTGAAACTCCAGCGGCTTGATATTGCCAGTATCGAATTGTGAGTTACGAGAGATTTTCCACTCGCAACTCGCAACGAATGACTGGCGACTCGCAACTAGCGACTAGCCCCTGGCGACTCGCGACTATCCACTATGGATGCAGATGAAGTACAGAATCCCGGATCTCCCTTTCCGGAGACGGCTGATATAGAAACCTCTAACGACGACTATGCCACGAGATTCCGTGGCCGTGTTGGCGCGTGGTTGCTGGAGGTTCAGGCGCGAGGTGTCCTAAAATTGCTCTGCGGACAACTTCCGGCTGGCGCGAAGATTCTGGATGTAGGTGGGGGGCATGGACAACTTGCCCTTCCGCTTTGCCAAGAGGGGTATCAAGTCCATGTCCTTGGAAGCGCTCCGAGCTGTCTCCATCGGATTTCCAATCTTGTCGGTTCAGGCGCATGCGAGTTCGAGGTGGGCAACGTCATTGCGCTACCGTATGCGGATCAGTCTTTCGACGCGGTGGTCGCGGTGCGAATGCTGACTCACTGCGGACAGTGGGAAAAACTGGTCGCCGAGATGTGCCGGGTTTCACGCGGGCCCGTTATCACTGACTATCCGACGAGTCAGAGCCTGAATGCGGTGGCCCCCGCCCTTTTTAATGCCAAGAAGAAGTACGAGAAGAACACCCGGGAGTGGAAGTTGTTTCGTCATAGAGAAGTTGCCGCCGCTTTTCAGAGCGTGGGGTTTGGCGAGAGTGGTCGCTACGCACAATTTTTTCTCCCCATGGTTTTACACCGGGCACTAAAGTGCAGGGCACTGTCCGCTTTTGCAGAAGGGGTTTGTAGAATACTGGGGCTGACGCGGCTTTGGGGAACTCCAGTGATTGTGCGCATGGAGCGTACGGAAACGATTTCGAAGTGAAAAGGAAATAAACTATGAAGATTCTCATAACCGGAGGCACTGGATTCACGGGGAGCCATTTGGTAAAACACGTGCTTCGCGAGGGCAACAAGGCCGTCGTCCTCGACAATCAAGAGGGGATCATGCTCGAAGAGTTGAAGAAGCTCGGGGCGGAGGTCATCTTGGGGTCGGTTACGGATCCAGAAGCACTCCGGAAGGCCGTTGACGGTTGTGAGGTCGTGTATCATCTAGCAGCAGCCTTCAGAAAGATCAATGTTCCGAAGTCGGAGTACGATAACACCAACATCATCGCGATGAGCTCATTGCTGGAAATCTGCCAGCACGCAGGCGTGAAAAAGGTCGTGTACTGCAGCACCCAAGGCGTACACGGCAATATCGATAGTCTTGGACAGAATCCGCCCGTGCCGGGTGATGAGAATTCCCCTATCAAGCCAGAAGACTATTATCAGTTTACAAAATATGAGGGCGAGAAGGTTGCACAAGCTTTCGTCGAAAAGGGGATGGATATTACGGTCCTGCGGCCTACGGCTCTTTACGGGCCTGGCGATCCCGGTCGCTTCCTTATGCTCTATAAACAGGTAAAGCGAGGCTGGTTCCCGTTCTTTGGCCCAGGCACAGCCTTCTACCATCCCGTTTATGTTGAAAATTTCTGCGATGCGTTTACGCTAGCAGTGCAAAAAACCGAAGCGAAAGGGCAGACCTATATCATCGCGGACAACGAATATTTTCCCATCAAGGATATCGTTCAGAAGATTGCGGATATCATGGGGGTGAAGTGCAAGATGATCTACCTGCCCTTCTACCCGATGTATTGGCTCTCCTTCATTGTGGCCGCCCTATTCAAGCTGTTGCCCGGTGAACCGCCGCTGTTCCCGCGTCGTGTCGACTGGTATCGCCAGAACCGTGGCTTCAGCATCGCCAAGGCGAAGAAAGACCTCGGCTATGAGCCCAAGGTCGGGCTGGATGAAGGGTTGCGCCTAGCCTACGAATGGTATAAAGCAAACGGTTTTTTATAGCCGATCAGGAGTGCCACCGATAAAAGCGTAAGAGGCTCGATCCTAAAATTCGAAATCAAACGCAAGAGGTAAAGAGTCAAGATTACAATATCGTCTTTTGATAGGCTGAGGCAGCTACGCAGAGTATTCCTAGCCACCAAAATCCATGGTTGCCAGCGATTGACAAAAGACCGCAATCTCTTCATAATCTCTTCTACTAAACAAAGGAGAAGAATGAAAACCACAATTCTATTCGCGATTCACTCAATGATGTTGACGGTGCCGTTTGCTGCTCTGTGCTTTATTAGTATGGGTTGCACAACGGCCGCCATCCTTGCGACAGGTGCTGGAGCTGCGTACGTGCTCCTCCCCGGCGAAGCGAAATGGAACCAAGGCAATTTTGCTGGCGATCTGTACCGCCAATCAATTCCCGCCGAAGGCAAGGGGAATGCCGCAATCTCGCCCTACGGTGTGGCCTCCATACTGAGCCTCACGTATACGGGTGCCACCAACTCCACCGCACGTGGCATGGCTAGTGCGCTCTGCATTGACGACCGAGGCGACGAGGTTGCCTCGGTCTTCCGTCGAATTAACCAGGCATTGCTTGCAGCGGGTGCTGACGACGGTATCATGCTCGAGTATGGGAATTCAATATGGCCAAAGGTGGGGCTAACGCTTGGACAATTGTTCATCGACACCGCCCACAAGGGCTTCGATTGTGATGTGATTCCTGTTGCGATGAACGAGGTGGGTCGCAGCCGCATAAATCAGTTCGTTAAGGACCAGACGAAGGGGAAGATCGACGAAATCATTCCACCGCCGCTGGATGACAAAACCGATCTGATTCTTATTAACACACTCTACTTTAAAGCGAAATGGCTGAATTCGTTTTCAAAAGGCGAGACGGCGGATCGCATCTTTCATGCTCCAGCCGGTGATGTTTCGACTAAGTTCATGTCGCGGATCGGAGCCTATCGTCATGCAGCATGCGAAGGATACAATGCACTTTATTTGCCGTATCAAGGCGAAATGGCCGAAATGCTTGTGTTTCTGCCGAGCGAAACTTTTGGCATGGATGCTCTGGTGAAGGCATTCGGGACTGACTTCATCAAAAGGACGGATAGGATTGCGCAGGAAAAGCAAGTTGGTGTCTCCATTCCAAAATTCAGCATCGAAAGTTCAATGGAGTTGAGTCAACCGCTTGTGGACATGGGCATGGGACTGGCGTTTTCAGATAAAGCTGAATTCCCAGGCATCACGTCGGATTGCCAATTGCAGATCAGTAAAGTGATTCACAAGGTTCGAGTCGATGTGGATGAAGACGGAACCGAGGCTGCTGCCGCGACGGTTGTCATGATGGCGAGATCCTTCATGATGCCGCGCCCTCCAGAAGTAGAATTTGTCGCAGACAAGCCTTTCTTGTTTTTGATTCGTGAACGGTCGACAGGTGTCGTCCTCTTCATGGGGCGTGTGGAAAAGCCCAGCATCGCAGAAAACGGCGGGGTTACGGATGGCGTGTGACCCCAAAAAGCGGGTTGGCTTCATCGGCATCATTATCGATAACCGAGAACGGAGTGCACCTGAGGTCAATGCAGCCATTTCCGAGATGGGTCATATCGTCGTGGCGCGTGTGGGCATTCCGTACAAAGAGCGCGGCTGTTCAGTGATCACGTTGGTAGTCGATGCCACAACCGATGAGGTGGGGTGTCTAACGGGCAGACTCGGCAAGATTTCTGGCGTTTCAGTCAAATCGGGCTTATCGCGTTGAAGGCATCAGTAAAATAAGGGAATAGAATATGGCCTGGACACTAGACACATTCCGTCAGCGTAAGAGGAAAGCGTTCTCCTGGCTCAATGCCACGCAGTTTTTTGGTGCACTGAATGACAATATATTCAAGACACTTATTCAGATGTTCCTCATCGGAATGGTTCCCAAGACGAATGCGGTTACGCTGGCCGTTGCTACGATCATCTTTGCGTTGCCCTATCTCTTCTTCACATCTTACGCCGGCTTTTTGGCAGACCGTTTCAGCAAGAAAACGGTTACCGTCATCTTAAAGTACGCCGAACTCGTCATCATGGTTCTCGCCCTTGCTGCTTTCGGCACTGGATCCAGTGGAATGCTTTACACGTTACTCTTCTTGATGTCAGTTCAGAGTGCGCTTTTCAGCCCAACCAAGTACAGTATTGTTCCAGAAATTGTTAAGCGAGATAATCTCTCGCGTGCAAACAGTTTTCTTGTGGCCTTTTCATTTCTCGCCATCATTGCGGGATCGGCGACCGCGCCCGCGCTGGCGAAGGGAACGACGTGGTGGGTTGCTTCTCGCGGTGGGAGCGACGACAATCTCGCCTATTTCATTGCACAGCTTGTTTGCGTAGGAGTCTCCATCGCTGGGATTTTGACGTCACATCGCATATTCCCCCTTCGTTCGATGAAACCAGATCTTCACCCCGACCTTCTTTTTCCACGTAAAATGTGGCAAACGTGGGTCTGGGCTCGGAAAGACCACGATCTCCTGGCCGCCCTCACGGCCACCTGTCTTTTTTCGATGTTGGCGGCATTTCTACAGATCAATCTCGTGCGCTATGGCATCGAGCACATGATGCTCGATGAGAAGGGCAGTAGCTTTTTATTCTTCTTTGCCGCTATCGGGATTGCTTCCGGCGCTTGGCTCTCGGGTCGGTTTTCAAAACGGAACATCGAGTTTGGAACGATGCCTGGCGGTGCTTTTTTGATGGCGATTTCGACTTGTGCACTCGGCTTGATTCCTACAGGGCCACACCTCATCTCCGTTTCCTTGGTCATCTTTCTGGCTGGCATGGGCGCGGGGTTGTTCGTCGTGCCTCTCGACACATTCCTGCAAATCCGGCTTCCTGCAGACCGGCGCGGCGAGGGACTCGCGTTGAACAGTTTTTTGAGTTGGTCCGGCATTCTCTTCTCGGGAGTGATGTTGCTGGTATTTTACTATGCCGGCATTCGTGCTGATGCGAGTTTCCTGCTTTTTTCATTCCCTGCAATGATCCTCGCACTGGGAAGCTTCTTTATGCTGAAGGATTTTGCCTTCCGCTTCTGCGTGACCTGTATCGTCAAAATTTTCTATCGGGTTCGCACGATTGGTGTCGAGCATGTTCCCGTCGAGGGGCCTGCCTTGCTGATCGCCAACCATGCCTCTTACGTAGATTCGGTGTTACTCTGCGCGACATCTCGCAGGCGGATCCGCTTCTTCATGTCTCAGGAAATTTACGGGAAGTGGAAATTACTCCGCAAAATTTTTGATCTCTATGGTGTGATTCCTATTAGTAGCACCTCCTCTCCTCGGCAGGTGGCGATGGCACTACGTGCCGCGCGGAAGGCTCTGGACGAGGGCTTCCTCGTCTGTGTGTTCGCCGAAGGAGGCATCACGCGCACCGGAACGATTCGCGAATTCAAGAGAGGCTATGAGCATGTGCTGAGCGGCACGGATTATCCGATCATTCCCGTGTATATGGGGGGCTCTTGGGGAACGATCTACCACTACTATCACGGACAACTGGTACGGCGATGGTTCCGCATGGGCTTGAGACGCTATAAGGTGACTGTGATGTTCGGCCGCCGGTTGCCGTCGTCCACCGATGCATTTCATGTGCGGCAGGCGGTCATGGAGCTTTCCTGCGATTACTTCAACGCTCGCAAAATAGAACACAATTCCTTGGGGCGTGTCTACTGCGCACGAGCCAGGCGCAACTGGGGTGATGAGTTGGCGCACGACACGACGGGCATGAAGGTTACGTGCGGTAAGGCGTTGATCGCCTCAGTGGCATTGGCCCGTGCAATCGGGACACGTATCAAAGATGACGACCATGTTGGCATTCTGCTGCCGGCAAGTTGTGGAGGCCTGATCTGCAACCTCACCGTGGCCATGCTCGGACGCGCCGCTGTCAACCTCAACTTCACGACTTCGCAGAAAGCTTTTGCATCCTCTGTTGATCAATGCGAGCTCGGGACGATCCTGACGAGTCGCGCATTTATGGAGCGCTTTCCTAATCTCGGTGTCGCAGAGGAAAAGCTCGTCTATATCGAAGACATCCTTAAGAAACTCTCGCTAAAGAAGAAAATTCAGTGCCTGCTTCTCGCCAGGTTTGCCCCGTTCAACCTGATCACGCCAACGAAGCCGACCAAAGCCGACACACCAGCCCTCTTGCTGTTCTCGTCGGGCTCCACGGGCGAGCCGAAGGGTGTCATGCTCAGCCATCACAATGTCCTCTCAATGATTGAAAGCCTTCAGATGCTGTTGGCAACATCGCCAGAAGACCGAATCTGCGGAACGCTTCCACTCTTCCATTCTTTCGGCATCATGGGAACCGTATGGTATCCCGTGCTTGGGCACATGAAGGTTTCATATCATCCCAACCCGCTCGACGCCACCGCCGTGATCGACTTGGTTAGAGAAGATCGCTGTTCGATGATCTTCGGCACACCGACATTCCTATCGGTTTACCTCCGTAAGGCAACGAAGGAGGATTTTAAATCGTTGCGTTTTGTTCTCGCAGGCGCAGAGAAACTCAAGGAATCCCTCGCGAAGGCCTATATCGAGAAATTCGGCTTACGGCCATACGAAGCTTACGGTGCCACGGAGCTTTCCCCCGGTATCGCTGTCAGCGTTCCGCATGGTACGGGAGGCGGCATTACGCAACGCGGCTGGCGCGATGGACGCGTAGGCTTGCCGGTTCCCGGCATTGCTATGAAGATTCTGGACCCGGATACGGGGCGTGAGCTTGGCCCCGGCGAGACGGGAGTACTTTACCTCAAGGGACCTAATTTAATGCTGGGCTATCTCGGCAGACCCGATCTCACCGATGCTGTCGTCAAGGATGGCTGGTACTGCACAGGAGATGTTGCCCTGATCGATGAAGACGGCTTTGTGGGCTTAACTGATCGCCTTTCACGTTTCAGCAAACTCGCCGGCGAGATGGTTCCACATGTCGCAGTCGAGGATGCGCTCTTGAAGATCACCGGCCTCACCGGTTCCGTATTGGCGGTTTGCGGTGTTTCTGACGAACGTAAGGGCGAAAAACTAGTTGTGCTTTATACGCCGGAATGTGGTGATCCACAAGTACTCTCACAGGCACTCGACAAATCGGATCTCCCGAATCTCTGGAAACCCAGCCCGCGTGAATATTATCGAGTCGAATCCATTCCCGTGCTCGGTACTGGCAAAGTAGACCTCGCCACCATTAAAAAACTCGCAAGAGAAGTAGCGAGTAGCGAGTAGCGAGTGGCGAGACTGTAGCCGCGATCGGTGATCGCGGACACTTCCGGCCTCAACGAGGCCAGCCACAGGGGAGAGGTAGCGAGTAGCAAGAAAACTAAACGAAAGGAATTGACGATGATACCGCAATGGATTATCGAACAAAAACGTGATGCTGGCGAGATCTCAGAAAAGGACTTGCGAGAATTTATTGCCGCGTATGCCGATGGCAGCCTTCCCGATTACCAGATGGCGGCATTCGCCATGGCCGTTTATTTTCAGGGCATGACGTTCGAAGAAACGACGGTTCTGACCGATGCCATGATGCGCTCCGGCGACATTCTCGACTTCAGCGATTTGTCCCGCCCAACCGTGGATAAGCATTCGACTGGTGGCATCGGTGATAAGATCTCCATTCCGCTTGCCCCACTTGTTGCCGCGGCAGGTGCCGCCGTGCCGATGATCTCCGGTCGCGGCCTCGGTATCACGGGAGGTACGCTCGACAAGCTGGAGTCGATTCCAGATTACAACACCCAACTTTCTAACGCGGCTTTCCGAAAAATCCTTGAATCGGTCGGCTGTTCGATCATTGGCCAGACCAGCCGCCTCGCGCCTGCCGATAAAAAACTCTACGCCCTGCGCGACGTTACAGGCACCGTGCCATCCATCCCACTCATCTCAGCCAGCATTATGTCGAAGAAGCTCGCCGAAGGTGCCAACGGCCTCGTGCTGGATGTTAAGTGTGGCAGCGGCGCTTTCATGAAGAATCTGGACGATTCCCGAAAACTCGCGGAAACGCTCGTCGCGATTGGCCGAAACATGGGGCGTCAAGTCTCCGCACTGATTACGGATATGAATCAGCCTCTAGGCCGTACGGCTGGCAATGCGCTTGAGATCGCCGAATCGATTGAGGTGCTCAAGGGCACTGGCCCTGCCGATGTCACAGCTCTCACGCTTGCCTTGGGCGCCGAGATGCTTGTACTCAGCGGACTCTGCGCCGACGTGAAAGCGGGGGAGATCGTCATCCGGCAGACGTTGGATTCGGGCGCGGGTCTCGAGGTGTTCGCGAAGATGGTTCATGCGCACGGCGGAAATAGCACGCTTGTCGAGAATCCCAGATTGATGAAATCTTCTGAAGTCTGTCTGGATGTCGTTGCCGAGGAGAGCGGCTATGCAGGTCGCGTTGATGCCGATGCGATCGGACGTGTCGTGTTGTTGCTCGGCGGGGGCAGACGCCAAAGCTCGGATTTGATCGACCACGCCGTTGGCATTGACAGACTAGTAAAGGTTGGCGAACGCGTTGTGAAGGGCGAACCTGTGATGCGTATTCATGCCAAGAGCCGGGAAGATGCCGAGTCAGTCCTGAAGACGGCTCGCGAAGCCGTATCGATCTTCGACACCTCGCCCGCACTTTCCCCGCTGATCATCGAGAGGTTTTAGAGGCGGAAGCCTAGAAATTACAAATTGTGAATTACGAATTATGAATTGGAGCGTGCCGGGAGACCCCGAATAAGAGATTTTTATGATGAACATTAACTTTGAGGAGCTGATTGCTGCGGCGCGCAAGGCTGCCGAGCATTCCTACAGCCCGTACTCACACTACCGGGTTGGTGCCGCGCTGCTTGCCACCGATGGAACCGTCTACGCCGGTTGCAATGTCGAGAACGCGTCGTACGGACTCACGATCTGCGCTGAGCGCACCGCTATTTTCAAGGCGATAGGCGAGGGAAGGCGCGAGTTTAAGGCACTGGCACTCGTCGCGGGAACGAAGGAGAATGCAGGAACGCCATGCGGCGCATGCCGTCAAGTGCTGGCTGAATTTTGTGCGCCCGAAATGCCCCTAGTTTGTGCGGCACTCGATGGCACAATTGTGTTGCGTACAAGCGTGGGCGAGCTGTTACCGCATGGTTTTTCCAAGGCCGATGTACAGGTAGGGGCGGATCCCCGTGTCCGCCCGGGGGGGGAAGATGAGCAAAGCAGATGATTTTCCAATGACACCGGCCATCCGGATGCTCAAGGCGGCGAAGGTTGCGTATACGGCTTACCAATATCCGTACGAACCGCATGGCGGGACGGCATCCTGTGCGCGTGAAATGGGGATCGACGAACATAAGGTCATCAAGACCCTTGTGCTCAAGCCAAGCGAAGGGAAGCCCTGTGTGATGCTCATGCATGGCGATTGCGAAGTCTCGCTGAACAAGCTTGCGCGACACGTCGGTGTCAAGAGCATCGCAACGTGTAGCATCGAAGAGGCCGAGAAGACCAGCGGTTATTTCGTTGGCGGTACGAGTCCCTTCGGTTTTCGCAAGGCGGCCTCGATTTATGCCGAAGCCTCGATCTTCGATCTGGACTCGATCATCATCAACGGCGGAGCCCGCGGTTTCTTCGTTAAGATTAATCCCACTGTCCTGAAAACGGTCGTTGGTGCGATTCCAGTCGACGCGAAGCAGTGAGAAGAAGTAGCGAGTAGCGAGTTGCGAGTGTGAGTTGTCCGGCCACCCACAGCAGAAAAGTATCGGTTGGCGAGTAGCGAAGATTTTTACTCTCTCCCTTCGATCAGTCTCTGATGGAAGGCTTCGCTCGTTCTCCTCCTCCTCGGAATCTGCTTCCTGCCAAGTCGAGGACGATTCAAGAAAGTTACCCCATCGTTTTTTCGCGGGCGCGGCCGTGCGGAGGGCTTACCTGTGCATTCGCTCCTGTTCGCCAAACAGGCAAGATGCCTGTTCCCCCAGTGGCATTCTCATCTCTCGCCCCTAACCCCTCCTCCTTTTCCTCTGCTTTTTCTCATTTGGCATCCAAGTAAACAGATTTAATTCGCGTAGCCTATCGCCGCCCAGCCTGTTTTCGCTCAATATTGCCACAAAACGAAACAATGCAAAACTCTGCTGTTGAGCCCTTTGTCTTCTATAGAGAGCCTTTCAAAACGAGGGTGGGCTTCCTGTGGCGTAAGTATTGAGTTTCGAGTTGCCCACCGCAACCCGTTTAAACTATAATAGACTCGGTTTCAGTGAGGTGTCTGCCCATCAATACGGTAGGCGGAAAACTTAAAAAAGTGATGCAAAAAACCTATACATACGAGGAAATATGAAACTCCGGAAACTCTGTTTTTCGATTCTTGCCGCTTTGCTCACTTCGCTCTCCTTCCTGCCCGCGCACGCCGCGCTGGTAACGCTACATGATGATAAGTTCACGGATATCACTTCGGGCACTAGCACTAATACAATTGGGCAGAACGCTTGGGATGGTGCTGGGAGATATACCGTCTCGAAAGTCTATATGGCAGGCGGAGCGGTGAAATTAGGAACAAGTTCTCTAAACGGTTCTATGACAACAACAAATATGTCAATGTATGCAGGAACTCTCACGGTAGAAGTGTATGTTAAGGGATGGACGTCGGATGAAGGTGATCTCAAAATTTCAGTTGAGGGTGAAACGCAAGTGTTCGACTATGATGCTTTGATGGTTGTTGATCTTGTGACCCCCTTTGAAAAAGTTACCGCTGACTTCCAAGTTACTGCTGGAAGTCATACTGTTATTATTGAAACGACATCAAAACGTTGCTTTCTCGACAGCATCCTTATTACACAGGACGTGACATCCACCGCTGATGCCCCCGTCTTTTCCGTCAACATGCAGTCGGGTCCGACAGTCGATGAATTGACGGAGGTTGCCTTCACGATCTCAGCCCTCGTGGGTGAAAGTCCCACAAGCGTCAGCTATGTTAGCGGGGTACCTTCAGGTGCGAATTACTCCTTCTCAAACGGTTCCTTTTCATGGATGACCGCGCAGGGAGAAGCAGGAACTTACCCGTTAATTTTTTCCGCGGTAGGCGGCGATTTGCAGATTTACTCCAACACGGTTAACATCACCGTCAACGCGCTAACGCTGACCGCACCAGCCAATCTAGACGTCAGCAATGTGAAGGATAGGACATTTGATGCCTCGTGGAATCCTGTGACTGCTGCTACGCAGGGCTACGTTGTCGATGTCTGGTACGGGAGCAGCGCAATCGATACGCCAAATGCCGACGTTGAGACGTTTTTCGAAACGACGGACAATAATCCGATTCAACCGCTCAATTGGAGTTTTACTGGGATTACGGGTGAATACATGGACAAGGGAATGAATGAAATTTCCTTAGATACGACCGATGATACCATTATCACAAAGCAGTATCCGCGCATCGTCACCAATCTGGCATTTCGAATTCAGGGGCGGTTAACCTCCAACAGCGTCTTACGTGTGTCGGGCTCGGCGGACGGGATCGCATGGACGGAAGTCGGCGTGTACACCAGCGAGGTCGTGGATTCGGATGGAAATCCTGAGAACAATATTTTCACGGCGGCTGGCGGCGATCTCGACAAGAATTTAGCGTTCAGCGAATCTTTGAACTACCGGCAGTTCAAATTCGTTTATACGAAGGACAAGGGCAACGTCGGTATTGGAAACATCGCGGCTGTGTACGATGGCGCGGGAACCAAGTTCATTTCCGGGTGGCAGGGGAAGACAACACTTTCGACCCTAGAATCAATTGGAGGGGCAAAGCCCGGTTGCCCCCATTACATCCGCGTTGGTGCTAAGAATGCTACCAGCACGGAATATTCGACCATCCGTTTCCAGACGCTTGACGCACCAGCCTCCACCCTGATTTCGCTGCGCTAGGCAGGAGAAGTAGCGAGTTGCGAGTTGCGAAGAAAAATCAGGGAACAGGCGTGAATGGTACTAACTATGGATCTTTTAACGTGGATTAAGAGTATTCTGCGCCACTACCGTGGCTGAGAGAGGGGGGGCGAGTCGGTAGACTCGGAATAATTCTCTTAATCTACGTTCCTCTTTTTATCCCCAGAATCCCAGCTCGCGCCTCTGCAGGGCATTTCAGACGCCTGTCCCGAATGGCGCTAACCTAAGTAATTTAGCGGTGTTCCTAATCGTACGCGTAATCATAATCTCTCTGCTGGGATCGATTACGATTACGATTAGGATTAAGATTAAGAGTAAGAGCTGGAAACAGGGCTTAAATTAGCGCCATTCGGGACAGGCGTCTCAAACATCCAATCTCTTCTTCTCTGTGGCTCTGTGTGAAAAAACCGCAACGCGCTGGGTTGCATTTGGCTTCTCGTGTTAGCGCGAAGCATCGCAACATGATTGCTGGTAATAACCTTCTCATGTTATGGCAATACCTCACACATTACCAACAGAGGTAGCACAGAGGGTGGATAGGATAGAGTGGTTTTAAACACAGAGAGTTTGAGACACAGAGGGAATTTATTTATTTTTACCACGAAGAGCACGAAGCTTTTCATGAAGTTTCAGATGTTTTCATGAATAACCAGCACTTTCCGTGTCTTTCTGTGGACAAAACTCCTCCACCCATCTCCACGCACTCACGCGAAAATGGATTGTGGGAAGCGGCTGCGCCGAATGGGTATTAAACACAGAGGGTTTGAGACACAGAGGGGAATGATAGAAAAAATCAGGGGAAAATCGGGGGACAGGCGTCTGAAACCTGTTGCGTGTGATTTCTTCTTTGTCGCGACAAAGGTTGAAGGCAAATTCCATCTCCTCTCCTGCACGACAAAGTTCGCGACAAAGCTCGCGACAAAGTTTGAAGGCAAATTCCATCTCAAAAAACCCCACGCACTTCCCGGAAGGGCTGGAATAATGGGCAATACGGCTCAGCAGCTTCGCCCTCCAATGCTACAGAGTCTGCATCCTTCACGATATGCGCACTTTTTTTGTTGTGGCGACAAAAAGGTTGTGGCATAATAAGGCCATAAAAAGGAGACGAACTATGCCAGCAATTCTTCCAATCAGGGACTTGAAGAACACGGCCAAGATTTCGGAACTGTGCCGTGTCACCCACGCGCCGATCTTTATCACAAAGAACGGCTACGGCGACATGGTCATCATGAGCATGAAACAGTATGAGGAATCTTTGGCAAAATTGGATGTTTATGCCAAGCTAGAGGTGGCTGAGACCCAAATTGAGCAGGGCAAGGTTGTTGACGCCGAGGCTTCACTGAAAAAGCTTAGGGGAAAGTACCGTGTATGACCTTCTGATAACCGAAGCCGCCGATCAGGATTTGGACGGCATTGTTGAATACATCGCCGTAATGAAAAATCCGGGGACAGGCGTCTAAAACATCCAATGCAACTTTCGGACGGCAGGACAGGGTCGTGGGCTGGAGGGCGGCAATCCCTTTGCCGCAGCGGCGTGCTCGGAGAGCCCGCCCTACCTTGCTTCGCATCATAAACTAGTTCGCATCCTAAACTAGTCATCGCGCCATGTGTGTGAGTGTGTGAGTGCGTTTCGCCACAACTGGCCTTGTTGTCGCCTCCCACACATACTCCCATACTCACACACTCCCACACTCACATACTTCGAATGGCGCGACACCGTGCTGTTTTTGTTTCGAAATGGCGTTAAGTTAGCGCCATTCTAATCAGTCCCCAGCCCCCTTCGGGGCGTCGAGGAATTCGTAATCGGCGTCAATCATCCATTTTTCGCGGATGCGGAAAGCGGGGATGGTCTGGCGCTTGGCTTTGTTGAGAACGGCGGACGGGTTCAGCCGAGCGGTCTTCGCCCAACCGGAAAGCAGCACGATCCGTCGGCTCGTCAGGTAGGCGATGCGCTTGTGGAGCGATTCGATCAGGAGGAGCGCGAAGAGCCCGGTAAAGCCGTCGGCCTTGTCGGTCGTACGGTATCGGTCGAAAAGAGGATAATAGTCGGACCTTTTCCCCTTGTTTTGGACGATGATCGGGGGATAGCCCAATCGTAGCAGTTGCTGGTTGATGAGGACACGGCCCATGCGGCCGTTGCCGTCGCAAAACGGGTGGATGATCTCGAATTCGGCATGAAACCAAGCAATTCGATCCAGAAACCACGCGTTGCTTCCTTCGTTGTATTTGGCAACCGTTTCTTCCATCAAGGAGGGGACGAAGTCAGGGCTGGCACCGATATGGGTGCCGACACGCACCCATTCTTTACCGCAGCGGAAGCGGCCGGCCCAAGCCTCGTTAATGCCCGAAAGCAGGGTCGTGTGCCATTCCAAAATGTGGGGAACACTTAAAGGTTGAGAATGGTCGGAGAGAAGCGATCCCATAATTTTCGCGAGATTCTTCGCTTCGTAGACTTCGCGAATGTCGCGGTCTTTGCGGACGATGTCGCGCAGAAGGATGTCTTCCGTGTCTTTGAGGGTCAGCGTGGAGTTCTCGATGGCGTTGGAGTTATAGACCATCTCGGGAATCTCGGCGATAGCGATGTCGTGGAGGATGTGTCCGCGTCCTGTCGCAAGCTCGCGGTAGCGTTGGGCAAGAGACGCGATGCGAGACTGGGTTGTTCTGTTAACCATACGAGTATGATAGCAAACTTACCGTGAATTTTCAACAGATAGAGGTGTTTTTTACGTAAAGGTAATTCGTAATTTCTTCCGCCCTCTTTCAAGTTTCCCAATTCGTAATTCGTAATTCGTAATTCGTAATTTTTTTCACCTCCCGTCCGTGGGTTCGTATTTCAAATTAAATTTTGTTGTCCCTTGCGGGGAAACGAGCTTGCGGCTATAATGCAGCACATGCATTCATCACAGACACTGATCGTTCCTGCCAAGAAGAAGGGCGCGCCTATGCGCGTTCGAAAAACCGTCCTGTTCGTCTCCTCGGGTACCCTTCAAGGGCGTGAATTCCCCGTGGATAAGGATGAGTTTGTCATTGGTTCGGGTATGAACGTTGATTTGAAGCTCGACGATTCTTCGGTTTCAAGACGCCACTGCGAAATCAAGGTGGACGAGCATGGCTATAATATCTGTGATCTAGAAAGTACGAACGGAACTTTTGTTAACGGCGTTCGCATTGCGAGCGCTTTTCTCAATCCAGGTGCAGAACTCGTTGTCGGCAACACCAAAATAGTCTTTTGTCCCCTCGAAGAAGCACGCGAGCTCCAGATCAGCCCCTCGGATACCTTCGGAATCGTCGTGGGGCACAGCGTTGCGATGCGGCGCGTATTCTACATCGCCGAGACCTATGCGCCGACGGATGCCCCGATCTTGATTACGGGAGAAACCGGCACGGGCAAAGAAATTATCGCGGAGGAAATTCATCGTCACAGTCCTCGTGCTTCGAAACCCTTTGTCGTCATCGACTGCGCGGCTCTTGCCAAGGATCTGATTGAGAGCGAGTTGTTCGGACACGTGAAAGGGGCGTTCACCGGTGCCGCCTCCGATAGGCCCGGTGCGTTCGAGCATGCGAATGGTGGTACGGTGTTTCTCGATGAAATCGGAGACCTCGCACCTGAGCTTCAACCGAAGTTGCTCCGCGTGTTGGAGAAGCACGAAATCCGCCGTGTCGGCACGAATGCGATCCAGAAGATAGACGTTCGCATCATCTGCGCAACGAATCGTCGTATGGATCTTGAAGTCAACGAAGGCCGTTTCCGTGAAGACCTTTTTTATCGTCTGTGTGTCGTGAATCTAGAACTTCCGCCGCTTCGTCGCCGCAAGGAAGACATTCCTCTACTCGCGCGCAAGTTTGTCAGCGATCTTCATGGCGCTGATGCCCTCGAGGACATTGCGGACTTCGACGCCTCGATGGAAGTGCTCCGTCGCCACGAGTGGCCCGGCAACGTGCGTGAACTGCGCAACCTCATTGACCGCGCTTTCTACAGCCCGTCGCGTCCTATCGATCTTACGGCTTGTTTAAACCTTGGCCGTCTCGGACGAATTTCGGATAATGGATCCGGCTCGGTACTCGAATCCCTGAAGGATGAGGACACGATTAGCACGCGTCCGTTCAAGGAAGAGAAAGCGAGCCTCATCGACGCCTTTGAGCGCAAGTATATCCTGAAATTGCTGAAGCGCAACGACGGCAATATATCGAAATCTGCCCGAGACGCGGGTATTGAACGCGCCTATCTTCAGCGTCTGATTAAAAAATTCGGCATCGAACCTTAGCTATTTTAACATGGCAATTTTGCCTCAACTCAAGATGTGGTTCACAAAGTGGAAGCGTGGTGACTCTGCCACCAAGCGTGATGGTGCTGAGCATCGTGTTGAGTTCGCCGTCACCAACGAGATCTCTGAATCGGAAAGGATCGGTCTCTGGGGTGAGCAGATCGCTGCTGATGCCTTGATGCAAAAAGGCATGAAGATCGTTGGACGGCGTGTGAACTTACATCGCGACGAAATCGATATTGTTGCGCTCTGTTCGATCCGCGGGACGGAAATGTTAGTCTTCGTAGAGGTCAAGACGCGTGGTTCGCTGCGTTATGGCGGGGGACGCGCGGCACTGGATAAGCGCAAGCGTCATGCGCTTTGTCGTGCGGCGGCGCATTATCTGCGCAAGCTGCCAAAGACGCCATTCCGGTTCGATCTCGTGGAAGTTATTGGATCGATCAATTCATCTAGGTCGCCCCTTGTTCGGCATTACGAAAATGCTTTTCCCATGGAGTTGCGCTATTTGCATACGGGACTCCATCGAGGTTGACTAAAATCGTTAAAAATTGTATTCTCGTGGGCTGTTTTTCGAATTGTAATGGTGGTCGACATGACTTTCAAGGAGTATCTTAGAATGAAGAAGGAAGAGACAGACAAAAAAGCGGCGGAAGACGAGGCTGAGAAGCGCGTTGAGGATAGCGCTGAAGCTGACGTCGATTCGGATGTCTGCGCTTGCGAAGATGAGACTGTAATTATTAAAGAGGAGCAGAAGCCGTCGGAAGAGCAAATTCTACGTGACAAGTTACTCCGGCTTCATGCGGATTTCGATAACTACCGTAAGCGTGTGGCGCGAGACTATGTGGATACGGTGAAACAGTCGAATGCAGATTTGATTGAATCGCTTCTGCCCGTTCTTGATCATATCGGCCATGCCGAAGCGATGATGGAGAAGACTGCTAGCGCGGAGGCTACTCCCTATCTTGATGGCTTCAGGATGGTTAAGAACGAGCTGCTCAAAACATTGAGCGGCTATGGGCTCAAACCGATCGAGACCGTGGGGATTCCGTTCGACGCGAATCTTCACGAAGCACTTTCGACGATGCCTTCGGATGTTGCGGCTCCAGATGAAGTGATCTTCGAAGTTCGCGGTGGCTACCTCCTCAACGGCCGTGTTTTACGTGTGGCGCAGGTTATCGTGGCAACGGATGAGGCTGACGAAGTATCCGTGTCGGAAGCTCCAGCTTGCGAAGCGGTATCGGAAGAGGCCGGAGAATAGGGTATGTCTGCAAAAAAAGATTACTACGAAGTGCTGGGTGTCGCGAAGACAGCAACGGCAGATGAGATCAAGAAGGCCTATCGCAAGATGGCCATGAAGTATCATCCCGACCGCAATGCCGGAAACAAAGAAGCCGAGGAGATGTTTAAACAGGGCTCTGAAGCCTACGAAGTGCTGAGCGATGAGAATAAGCGTGCTGCTTATGATCGCTACGGCTTCGAGGGAATGAAGTCGCAGTTTGGTCCTGGTGGATTTGACTTCAATCGCGACTTCTCTCACGGCGGCGACATCGACCTCTCTGACATCCTCGGAAACATTTTCAGTGGGGGTGGCGGTGGTGGTGGTGGCGGTGGAATTTTTGACAATATGTTTGGCGGTGGACGTCGTGCCGCAAGGTCACCGGGTGGGCCTCAGGATGGACAGGATCTTCGCTATGATATGGAGATCGATCTGGAGGACGCGCTTTTCGGCGCAGCTAAGGAAATTGCGCTTCCCCTGACGAAGGATTGTCACACCTGCAAAGGAACGGGCGCTGCGGACGGAACGAAGCGCGAGACATGTAAACAGTGCGGTGGAAACGGCTCCATCGTCACCGGCGGCGGATTTTTCAGAATGCAACAGCCTTGCCCGGTTTGCAAGGGACAGGGTACGATCGTTCGTACGCCTTGCAAGTCCTGCAGTGGAAGTGGTCGAATCAAGGAGAAGACACAGATTTTACTCCGTATCCCCAAGGGAGTTGATAATGAAACGCGCGTTCGTGTCGCAGGAAAAGGTGAAGGGGGCCAGCGTGGGGGAACGGATGGAAATCTCTTCGTCGTTTTTCATATCCGCGAGCATCGCCTCTTTGAGCGCAATGGCGATGATCTTGTCTGCGACTTGCCGGTGCAGCCCGATGTGGCAGCGCTGGGTGGGGAGGTTGATGTGCCGACCATCGATGGTTTTGCCAAACTCAAACTTTCTTCAGGAACCCCTAACGGCAAGCTTTTCAGGCTCCGTGGTAAGGGATGTCCGCTAATGAACGGACGTGGCTTTGGCGATTTGATTGCGCGCGTTACCATTGAAATTCCGACACACTTAAACTCCAAGCAGAAGAAGGCCCTCGAGGAGTTCGCCGCCGCATTTGAAGAACGCTCCTATCCCGGCGCCAAAACATTCCGGAATCATGCTGAGGCGTTCATCGCCAAACGTGATTTGCTGAAAGCTTCAGCTAAATAAAGGGGCTAGGGGTTAGTGTTCAGGTAAAATTTGCTCATGCATAACGCGCTTGTCTCAACCGAAGAAATCATGGATGAGGCTCCGGTGAGGCTCGGAGCGGATGACTCGCGCCAGATGCGAAGTGTGCTTCGTGTCACGATTGGCGATGAGACGTGTCTGCTCGACGGTCACGGTCACAAGCGCTTCGCCACTGTGGCTGACGTTGGCAAGGCGGGTGTCGTTTGCGCCATGCGTGGCAGCGTCGCGACTCTGCCACGACCTTCGGTGAACATCACCCTCTTTCAATGCGTGGCGAAGCCTGTTCGGATGGATTGGCTGATTGAAAAGGCTGTTGAGCTGGGCGTATCAATGATCGTTCCCATTGTGTCCTCGCGTTCCGTTGTGCGGATTGCCGCCGGCGAGAAGCAGGATAGATGGCAGCGGATCGCGGAATCTGCACTGCGCCAGTGTGGAGGTGGATGGCTTCCCGAAATCGAGTCGCCAATACGATGGGATGCAGCCCTCGGGAAGATGCAGCATTTTGAGGGGTCAATTTTTATCGGGGTGCTGTCGGGTAATACGCGCGCCCTCGGCGATGTTCTGATGGAGATGCGGGTGGCCGGGAGTCAGAAAAACATTGGCTGGCTCATCGGTCCTGAGGGAGATTTTTCTCCGGAGGAGCTAGCGTCTGCTCTCTCCGTCCCCTGTGCGGTTCCTGTCTCGCTCGGTCCGCAAGTCCTTCGTGTTGAGACTGCGGCGCTGTATGGCGTCTCCGCCACGATGGCCATGCTCGGCACGGTCCGAGGATGAATTGAGCAACCCGTCAATCGCGGACTTTGAGACGTAGCAAGGGTTACTAGGGTGTGGATCCTTGCTATTTGTGATGTATATTACCATTCGTCAACTAAATGGAGACAATTCAATGTATGGAACAAAAGACATAATTAGAGAAGCCGCGATGTTACCCGTGGAAGCACGTGCTCTTGTTGTGGATTCTCTGTTGCGAACTCTCAATCCGCCGGACGCTGAAGTTGACAAAGCATGGGTTCAAGTTGCTGCACGCAGGCTTGCAGACCTACGTTCTGGACGTGTTCAGCCTGTCCCTGGTGATCAGGTCTTTGCTAAGGTTAGAGAACGGTTTGAGCGATGATGTGGGCCTTTCATCCTGAAGCTGAGGCTGAGTTTTATGAGACAATCGATTACTACGAGGAATGTGAATCTGGTTTAGGCGAAGATTTTTCGATTGAAGTTCAGATGACGATTCAGAACGTTCTTGCCCACCCCTCTGCTTGGCCAACGGTAGAAGATGATGTGCGACGATGTCTTACCAGTCGGTTTCCCTATGGCGTGCTCGACAGTATTGAACCTGATGGGGTGTTTATTCTTGCGGTAATGCACCTTCACAGAAATCCTGACTATTGGAAATACAGGAAATAGATCGCGACAAAGTTTTTGGGAGCGCAAGCGTGGCAGAGCCGTCTCGGCTCTGTTCGTTCAGCGGCGAGACGCCGCTGCCACTTTCTTCCTACTCGTTCGTCCTCGTTCTCCTCCTTGTTCCCGGTTCATTCAAAAAGTTACCCCATCGTTTTTTCGCGGTCGTGCCGCGCGGCAGGCTGTATTCTGACTCCTGTATTCTGTGTGATTGCAACTCTTTGCAATCACACCTTGTATCTCGCGGTCTGGAACGACAGTGCTGACGCATGAGTTGTGAAAGCTCGTATTAGTCGTGATTTTCGAGAG
>CAZKJH010000017.1:0-41461 GCA_964553035.1 uncultured Lentisphaerales bacterium
AGGTGGCCTCCACTATGGACGCCAAACAAGTGTCAACCTATCATAGGACGGGACATCGGAAACTACTCCCTGCCAACTACTCACTACTCACTCAAGAAAACTACGCCCTACTCCCTAAACCAACAATCCCTTCAAGCCATACAGTCAAGGCCAGCTTATCCTCCGCTCCCAACCGCTTCACGGCCGTGAGATAATCGTCCTGCGCTGCCACTGCCGCCGCCGCCGTCGCTGCCTGCCCTTCCGGCTTCAGCTCCTTTGAGTAAAGTGCCTGAAATTGTTCCTTTATCTGCGGCCACTCTGCCACAAACTTGTGTTGCGTCACAAAGACAAGACTCGATGCGTTATCACCCGCGGACTCAATCGACACCTTGAGCTTGTCCGCAAGCTGATCCAGTCGCTTCAGACGCTCCTGCCAAACTTCGGCGATTCGCTTCTGAGCCCCCTTGAGACAGGCCGCACCCCATGGTGTCCTCTCCATGAATGGCGCTCGGACATGCACGTACCAAGCCTTGAGTGCCAGGATATTTCCAAGGTAGATGAGACAATTCTCAACCACGCTATCAACCTTCCCGTACAGCGGCGGATTGTAAGGCCGCGCACGCATACCAGAGGAATCGGAAGCACCGGTAATGAGCAGATTCTCCTCCAGGACACTGCGGCGGAGTACCGACCCTGCCGCAACAACCGTCCCGAAAGCAATCCTACACGGCCCGACGAGTCCACCTTGTCCACCGAGAAAAATCGGAGCCTTGTCGAGCATTACGCCATGCGGCACGTCACCAACAAGCGATGCCGTCGCTTTATCTTGATGGGGCGTAAAATTGAAATGGATGTATGATGAACCGACCTCCGAATGGTTGTTCAAGCCCGTCCCTCCGGCCATCAAAACATCACAGAAATTAATCAGACTGCCCAGCGTTACGTACGGCATTAAAATCGTCTGCTTCAGACCGTTCGTATGCGCCACGCTACTGAATTCTTCCATCAACGTTCCTGGTCTCGAATGAAAACCGTCCCCCGCCGATGCACCATCGAGCATCGTCGTTCCATCCAAAAATCCCCCGCCGATCACCACCCCTTTGCCCAACTGGCAGTTACGAAGCGTGACAGGCGATTCGGCACCGATCACGCAATTCGGACCGATCAACATCTCGGCTCCCGAGATCCGACAGCCCGGATGAATAACTACTCCCGGATGAATGCGCGCAGGATCAACCTCAGTGCTGATGAACACCGAATCGGGATCCGGCAAGTTCACGCCCTTCTCGAGGAGATCGTTTTTAATGAAAGATGATGATGCCATAGTAGAGACTCAGATGAGTGGATAAAGGCGTAGGGCGTAAGGCGTTGAGCTTTTTTGAGTGAGTAGTGCGTAGTGCGCAGTGCGTAGTTTCCGATGGGGACACCCCATACCCCGTTTTTTTTAAGTTTATCACTTCTAAACTACTCTCTCGAGGGTACGATTTCATTATTTCTCTTCGAGAGTCTTGGTCGCCGCAGTCAACATTTCCCTTAGTTCAATGCAATCGCTAATAATGCTTTCATATTCGCTTTTAGAAAGATAATCTGTCTCGTGAAGTAGTTCGAGCCAATATAAGGTTTCCGCACATTCTTTGTGGGCAATATAAAACTTGGCAATAAAATCCTTTTTATTCATGGCGCACTCTGCCTCGGCCAGATTGGCTCCGATGCTCGTGCCACTTCGCAGGAGTTGTTTTGACAAAACATACTCGTTCTTGTTTGCGCAAAGATGATTGTAAAGCTTAACGATCCGGATAGCAAACTGCTTACTCTTATAACGTGACGTCTGCTCTTTTTGCATTTCTTTACTCCCTTTTAAAACGGGGTCTGGGGTGTCCCCAGCCACACCTACGCCCTACGCCTTACGCCCTACTCCCTTCTCTCTACGCCCTACTCCCTCTCTCTCATGGTGTCCGCTTTAATCCTTCGCAACTTCCCAGCACAAACCAGCTTCTGGGCGGCGGAAAGCTTATCGATGAACAAAATGCCGTTCAAATGATCCGTCTCATGCATCACCGCGCGGGCAAGAAGTCCGTGAACGCGCACATCATAATGCTTGCCATCAAGCCCCATATACGAAACCGTACAAGAGCGCGGCCGCGTCACTTCCATATACATGTCAGGAAAGCTCAAACATCCCTCTTTGCGCCGAAGCGTCCCCTCGGGTTCGCTGATCACAGGATTGATGAGTACCATCGGCATCTTGATTCCTTCGTTGAGTTTAACAAAGTCATCGCCCTGAAAATCTGCCGGTACGTCGACCACGCAAACCGCTTCTGTGCTGCCAATCTGTTCCGCCGCGAGCCCGAGCCCTTCATCGGCATACATCGTTTCAAGCAACGAGGCAGCGAGTTCTTTAATCGCTACCGTAACGCTCTTTACTTTTGTGGCTTTCTTTCTTAAAACCGGGTTGCCGTAGGTGGTAATCTTGTGTTTCATTTTCGCTCTCTCCCCTTGGTCTTGGGAGATATTGGCTTATTCGTGTCATTTTTGCAAGAAGTTTGCAGTTCCCGCAGCTCATCGCGCAGGGCGGCGGCGCGCTCAAACTCAAGTGCCTCGGCAGCCTCCAGCATTTCGCGCTGAATATCGCGGATGGCCCTCGCTACATCATAATCTGCTCCCTTGTCGGCAACGATATGGGCCTCAATTTCACCTGCAACACTCCTCACGGCCTCGTCCTCGCTGAGCATCCTATTGACGCTTCGTGGGGTAATGTCATGCTTCTCGTTGTAGGCAATCTGGATCGTACGACGTCGCTCCGTGATGTCGATCATCTTCCGCATCGAATCCGTTATATTATCCGCGTAGAGAATCACGCGCCCCATCTCGTGCCGTGCCGTGCGTCCTGCCGTCTGGATGAGTGCTGTTGCACTGCGCAGAAATCCTTCCTTGTCGGCATCCAGCACTGCCACGAGGGCTACTTCCGGTAAATCGAGACCTTCACGTAGCAAGTTGATGCCGATCAACGCATCGAATTCACCCTTGCGAAGTCGCGACAAAATGGCGATGCGCTCCAACGTGTCGATGTCGGAATGCAAGTACTCCACGCGTAGCCCTGAATCGCGCAGATACTGCGACAAGTCTTCGGCCGTGCGCTTTGTCAAGGTTGTCGCCAAAACGCGATCTCCCTTCTCCGAACAACTACGCACCTCTTCCATGAGATCGTCGATCTGACCCTTCAGCGGCCGTACCTCGACAGGCGGATCGAGAAGCCCGGTCGGACGGATGACCTGAATGACCTTCTGCTCGGCGATGCCCAGTTCGTAAACGGCAGGCGTTGCCGAGACATACAGCGTTTGCTGAACCTTGCTATTGAACTCCTCAAAGTTCAGCGGACGATTGTCCTTCGCCGAGGGCAGTCGAAAACCGTAATCCACCAGCATGGTCTTGCGCGCCTGATCGCCATTATACATCCCACGGATCTGCGGCATTGTCACATGCGACTCGTCAATAATCGTCAAAAACGGCTTGCGGAAATAGTCGATCAGACACTCCCCCGGTGTGCCGGGCTCGCGTCCTGCAAGATGCCGCGAATAGTTTTCCACGCCTGTGCAGAAGCCTATTTCTCGGAACATTTCCATGTCGTACATCGTCCGTTGCTGAATCCGCTGCGCTTCGATCAGCTTGCCATTCGCCTCGAACCACGCTACGCGTTCGACCATCTCCGCTTTGATTGCATCGATGGCATCCAGCATTCTATCATGCGGCATCACGAAATGCTTCGCCGGTGAAATGATCGTCTTCTCCAAGCGACGCAACGTACGGCCACTCACAGGATCAAACTCCGAAAGCCCTTCCACTTCATCGCCGAACAACTCGATTCTTATCCCGACCTTATTGTTGTAAGAAGGGAAAACGTCAACCGTGTCTCCCCGAACTCGAAAAACGCCGGGCTGCGGCTCGAAGTCGTTGCGCTGATATTGGATCGCAACGAGCCGAGCCAGCATCGCATCGCGGTCCAGCTCCTGGCCCTTTTCCACGTTCAGCGTCATGGCCGTATAATCTTCGGATGATCCCAATCCGTAGATGCAGGAGACCGATGCGACGACGATCACGTCGTCGCGACAAAGCAGCGAATTTGTGGCGGAAAGGCGAAAGCGCTCGATTTCATCGTTGATCGCCGAATCTTTGGCGATGTACGTATCCGTCTGCGGAATGTACGCCTCCGGCTGATAGTAATCGTAGTAGCTAACAAAATATTCAACAGCATTGTCCGGGAAAAAGGCCTTGAGTTCACCGAAGAGTTGCGCGGCGAGCGTTTTGTTATGGGAAATGACGAGCGTAGGCCTCCCGAGGCTCTTAATCACGTTGGCCATGGTAAACGTCTTGCCCGATCCCGTCACGCCCTCCAGCACCTGCGATTTCATGCCGCCACGGAACCCCGCGATAATCTGCTCGATTGCCTGCGGCTGATCGCCCGCCGGACGGTATTCTGAAACTAAATCAAACGAATTCAAGGATTAAAACTCCTTACAACGGAAAACCGTCTTCACAGTATCGGCGTTGCCAGCGACCAAGCATTTTCCAGCAAACGGTCGAGACGACTGCGTTTAAGCCATGCGCGCAAATGAATCTCGTTGCTTTCGGAAATTTCTATCAGCATTTCGCCCATCAGGCGGCCAGCGAGGTCAGCGTCGTAACTGACCACGATCGTTTCATAATTGAGCCTCAGGCTCCGCACATCCATATTCGCGGAGCCGAAGATCGAAATAGAACCGTCGGCCACCATCGCCTTGGCGTGCAGGAGCGGTTCCCGCCGCTCAAAAATTCTCACGCCGGCCTCAAGCAACTCTTGATACTGCGATCGCGAGGCGTAAAAGACAGATTTGTGGTTGTTGTTTGCCGGAACGATGAGGCGAATAAGCACACCGCGCATGGCCGTCATTCGGAGCGCATAGAGCAAGGGTTCGGTCAGCACCAAATACGGCGTAACGATCGTGATTTCACTTCTCGCTTCCACAATCGCATTAAAGAACACCTCTTCCACAGAGTTCTCTAGCGAGGTGGGGCCGCAGTTAACCAAACGTGCCGCAACGGTGCCGGCAGAGTCCTGTTTGCCAAAATAGGACTCACTCAGCAATTCTTCAGGACTCTCATCCGTCATGGCATACCAATCGCGGATAAACGTATATTGGATTTCGTTCACCAAGGGTCCTAAAATCTCAAAATGATAATCTCGAATGGCAGGAACTGATTTTTTTTCAACATGACCGTCATGCAGGTTGATACCGCCCGTGAACGCAACGCGCCCATCCACAACAAGACTCTTGCGGTGGTTTCGCAAGTTAATCTGAAACTGTTGCTTTAAAAAATTCGCCTGCGAGAATTTCACGATACGCAGGTTCGGGATGCTGCGATATCGCAAGAAGAAAAAACTCCATCGTGCCCACATTGAACCGAAGGCATCATACATCACCCGAACCTTCACCCCCTCACGGGCACGCGCTGCACAGGCATCGAGAATCATGCGCCCAACGCTGTCGCGGTTGATAATGTACGACATCAGGTGAATGTGATGCTGCGCTGAACGAATCGCCTCCAACATGGCGGGAAACGCTTCGGTGCCATCCTCAAGGAACGTAATCCGATTGCCTGAAAGCAGCTTGTGGTCAGGCGTGATTCGGTCGAGAATCGAATCGAACCGCGCCGCGCTCTCGGGAGGACGACAAGCCGTGGCTTCGCGTAGACTACGCCAATACGCTAATGGGTGCGATTCGCGTTCGCTCTCCTGTCTCGCCGCTCCTAAGTGACTATCCGTTCTCCGTTTGCGCCAAGCCTTGCGCGGCACCCGAGAAACCCCGAAGGCCGCATAGCCTAGAGCACCGAGCACTGGAAACGCCCAAGCACTGAAGAGCCAAATAATAGCAGACCGGGAGTCGCGACGGTGGATAAGACAATGCACGGCCACAGCACAAAAAAGTAAAAAATGCAAAGCGCCTACTGCGCCTGCAATCTCCGCCGCCGAAATATTTTGAAACCAGTCTAGTATCCAGTCAAACATATTGATCAATAAACGCACTGTGTAATGCATGCTCGCATCAGGTAACAAAGTATACACACTCGGACAATGACAGACAAGTAGCGAGTTGTGAGTGGTGAGTAATATCTGAGCCGCTGAGGCCGGAATTAACGGGCTCGATATATTATCACGGTATCGACAAATCGACAGAAATGCTCAATCGATGGTATCGACAGCCCATCGTCTTTATGGTACGATGAGCGAACTTTTTTTTGGAGTAACTTATGAGCAACATACACCTACTTTCGGGCAACGAAGCCATCGCACACGGTGCTTATCGTGCGGGATGCCATGTGGCAGCCGCCTATCCGGGCACACCGAGTACCGAGATTCTCGAGAACATCGCCAAGTTCAAGGGCACGATCAACTGCGAATGGTCGGTGAATGAAAAAGTCTCTTTAGAAGTAGGCATTGGCGCCTCCATCGCTGGAGCTCGCGCCCTCGTTTCCATGAAGCACGTCGGGCTCAATGTTGCCATGGACCCGCTGATGACCTATACCTTCGTCGGCACCCATGGGGGCATGGTTGTGATTTCAGCCGATGATCCCGGCATGCATTCCTCCCAAAACGAGCAGGACAACCGCACGCTCGTCAAATTCGCACGCGCCGTACAGTTTGAACCTGCCGATAGCCAAGAAGCGTACGACATGACCCGTGAGGGCTTCGAACTTTCCGAACGCACGGGTTCCATCGTCTTTCTGCGCCTCACTACCCGAACCTCCCATACGTCGACGCCCGTCGATCTCGGTGACGACTTCGCCTACGGTAGCTTTCCCGTCAAGCCTTACGTCAAGAACATCAAGAAGAATGTCGCCGTTCCCGCGAACGCACGCGGCATGCGCTATGAGGTCGAAAAACGACTGGTGGGCCTCAAGGCCGAGTCCGAAAAATCCCCCTTCAACCGCATCGAAATGGGCGATACCCGTCTGGGCATCGTCACCAGCGCCGTTGCCTACCAGTACGTCAAAGAAGTCTTCCCGGAATTCTCCGTCCTCAAGCTCGGCTTTTCATTCCCACTTCCCACCGACCTCATCCGTAGCTTCGGCGCGAAGGTAGATAAACTCGTCGTTGTTGAGGAACTAGATCCCGTCATCCGCGAAGGCATCCTGATCAGCGGCATCAAGGTCGAAACCTACCAAACCGAACTCGCCATCATGGAGCTGAATCCAGTCCGTCTGCGCGCGCTCCGCCACGAACTGCTCGGCGACACCCCAGCACTCGCGCCAACGCCGCTGCCACTCGAACTCCCCACTCTTCCCACACGTCCGCCGGTGCTCTGCGCGGGATGCTCCCACCGCGGCGTCTTCTACACGCTGTCGAAACTTGGCGTTACCGTTGCCGGCGACATCGGTTGCTACACCCTCGGCAGTATGCAACCGCTCGGAGCCATGGATACCACGATCTGCATGGGTGCCAGCATCGGCACGGCTTTCGGCATGCAGAAAGCCGGCCTCAAGGGCCGCATTGCCGCCGTCATTGGCGACTCCACCTTCTTCCACTCCGGCATGACCGGGCTCATGGACGTTGTCTATAATAAAGGCACCATCACCACGATCATTCTCGACAACCGCATCACGGGTATGACCGGTCATCAGCAAAACCCCGGCTCCGGAAAAACAATTCTCGGGGAAGAGACTTTCCGGGCGAATATCGCCGAAATCTGTCGAGCAATCGGCGTGAAGCGCGTTAAAGAAGTAAATGCCTATAACTTAAGCGAACTCAGTCGGGTCATCGAAGAGGAACTTGACACACAAGAAGCGTCTGTCATTATCGTCGTCGGTGACTGTTCGCTTGTCGCAAAGAGCGTTCGCGCGGTCATCCCTCATCAAGTCGATCCCGACAAGTGCACAACCTGCGGTGCCTGCTTCAAAATCGGCTGTCCCGCGATTATGCGAGGAGAGCCTAAAGGCAAAAGATTCAAAGCGTACATCTCACCAGCCGCGTGTATCGGCTGTGACGTTTGTAGGCAGGTTTGCAAGTTCGACGCGATCTCCTCGACGAAACCCGTAACGAATCAGTAATTCGGAAATTTATACTATGAGCAAGAGCATCATCACGAATATCACCCTCGTCGGCGTTGGCGGTCAAGGAATCCTACTGACTAGCGAAATCCTCGCTCGGGCTGCGGCCTTCTCCGGATTCGATGTTAAAAAGAGCGAAATCCACGGCATGTCGCAGCGCGGTGGCAGTGTCTCCAGCCAAGTGCGCTTTGGTGACATCGTCTATAGCCCCATCGTTCCCGAAGGTGAATCCGATATCCTTGTTGCCTTCGAAAAACTCGAGGCCATCCGGTGCTTCACCCTCTTGCGCTCGGAAGGCAAAGCGGTTATTGATAATCGCGATATTATCCCAGTGACCGTGTCGAGCGGCGTGCAAACCGGCATCGAGGAACGCGACGAAATCATCGCCAAACTTTATGGTGACAATGCGAAACTCGTGGATGCCGAAAAAATTGCCGTCGAAGTCGGCAACGCTCGCTGCGCGAATCTTGTCCTTGCCGGCGCACTCTCAAAGATTCTGCCATTCGAAGTAGAATCCTGGCACAACGCCATGCGCAGTCGTATCAAGGAATCCCTGCTCGCCGTAAACCTCAAAGCCTTCGACGCTGGACGAAACGCCTGAGCGAAAAGGTTTCAGGCAAGATTACAAGATTCGGCATCTCACTGTTTGAGACCGTGTTGCTTCACCGTCTTCCCGACGGCCTTACACCACCGGACAAGACTGTCGATTTCCGGCTCGGGCTGGAGTACGCGATCCGCTTGGCGTCTATGCCGTGGAGAAGCGTAACTGGAACTGCCGACCGGCCGACGGCGAGACAAGGATGTGCATTGCACATGGTAAATAATTATACTTACCATATCGGCCAAAAGCAAGCCTTTTTAGTCGCGTGCGAAGATTTTTTCGTCCGGTTCCCAGCTAGTACATTGTACAGGCAGAAATGACGGTAATTTTCAGGTAGAGTACATGATTAACAATATTGAAACCAAGAACTTAATCTTGTAAATCTTGTAATCTTGTCTTACCAATACGCGCTGTACAGAGTACTAGTCCGCCTTACTGGTTGGACGTGCGACGTTTACCCGAGGGATTTCTGTGCGAAAAAAAATGATTTGCGAATCCAGTTGATTTGGAATCCATGTTGTGAGCCAACATCGTAGACTTTCATTTTTAAACGAGACATGATAAACTCGAGTTCTAAATAACACAAAGACCCTTTGCCCTGTTTCCCTTCCTCCCACTCTATCATGAAACCGCTTGAATCCCCCTACCCATTACTTTTTAAACCTGTCTACAAGGACTATCTGTGGGGGGGCGACAAAATATCTGCCCGATTCGCACGCGCAGATGCACCTGCGCAATGCGCAGAATCTTGGGAAATCTGTGCCCATCCCGATGGCATGGGTGTCATTGAAAACGGTGCACTCAAAGGACAAAACCTTGAAACAATTTGCACTGAATTCGGTGGTAGCATTTTGGGGTCACACTGCCCTGACCGAAAATTTCCGCTCTTGATCAAACTCATTGATGCTAAATTACGACTTAGCGTTCAAGTCCACCCAGATCAAGTCTCCGCTGAACGATATGGTGGCGAAGCGAAAACTGAAATGTGGTACATTCTCGATGCGCCGGAAAATGCATTCGTCTGCGCCGGACTAAATTCCGGAGTCGGGCCCCGAATTTTTCATGATGCCCTCGTCGCTAAAAACATCTCCCCTTTGTTGCGGACGGTCAAGGTTACCCCAGGAAAATCAGTCTTCATCCCCGGAGGCCTCGTCCATGCCATCTGTGAAGACTGTCTAATCCTTGAAGTTCAGCAAAACTCAAACACCACCTACCGCATCTACGACTGGGGGCGGATCGATGCAGTCGGCAAAACGCGCATGTTGCACATCCAACAAGCGATGGAAGTCATCGACTGGCATGCGCCCGAGCTGGGTCTGCACGCACCCTTTCCAATGAAGGCTGCAACGCCAGAAAATAAACGCGAACGCCTCTTGCGCTGTGACTTCTTCACCCTAGAGAAATATGAGCTTTCTCAAAAAGAACCTGTAACTCCGAATGGGAACTCTTTCAAAGTCTTGTTCGCCCAAACAGGAGCCATTTCGATCCAATGGGATGACGGCGAAATGATCCTACCCTACGGACGTTCCTGTCTTATTCCGGCCTGTATGCCCACGTATTCAATGAGCCCTGTAGAGACCTCGGCATCGGTCTTAACCGTAGAAGTTTAAGTCCAATGGCAAACCAAGAAAAATTTCGTGAATGCACTGGGTTTTCCCTTCTGGAAATCATCCTCGTCCTGTGCATTATCGCACTGGCCGCAGTGACAATTCTCCCCTCAATTACTCAAGCACGAGAAGGAATTGCCATTGAAAAAACGGCACAAAGCCTTGAACGCTGCGAGGCGGCGATCCACTTCATTCTCAAAGAAGGAACGCTGGCAACAAACCGAGCCGACATTTCGATTGCTATTTTGAATCAGGCTTTCGAAGATACTAACCTATGTTTGAGGGTCAGTGCCCCCATTTGGCCTCCAGAAGCCGACTTGAATTCTTTCAATCCTCAGACGAAAGATAGCGCTACCATGGACGTGATTCTAAAATCGGGTACAATAACAGTCACCGTCGAGGATATTTCATCCCCGAGGTGAAGGTATCGCCATTGTATTGACTTCAGCCAACGCGCAGAACGCTGTTCAGCGTTCCTAGCCCGTTTTGAGTCCAGTCACGGTCTGGATCAGGATCAAGCGTCCAAACACCGTTAATCACGAACTTATATTCGTAAATTCCCGGAGCAAGCGTAATTGTTGTCGTGAAAATCCCATTACCCTGCTTATCCACAAGCTTCTTATCCGTGGCCGACCAGTCATTGAACGACCCCGCCAGATAGACCGTGCTACCTGGCTCAACCTTGACGGAAAGCACAACGCGTTTCTTAGGCGCGGCATCTTTCGCAATGCAAGGTTTTTCAGAACCCACTTTCAGCGCACTCGAAATCTTACGAGTTGTTCTTTTAATTGTTAAATCACGCATAGTTTTAACCTATTCCTTTCTTAAAATAGAGGAAAGACAACAGAAGCCTTTGGGAACTCCCTTTATATTACACCACACACACAATCCGTTCAAGATTATTTAACAACACCCTCAGCGTTCGGGTGCTGCATCCGCCAATGCTTTTCCACACCGTAGGGATAATCGTGCATGACTAGATTGCGTACCGAGGGGTTAAGCAGCAGATTATCGCGCCGGTGATAGAGGAAAATCCACGGACAATCCTCACGAACCATCTCCTGCATCTCAATAATGCATTGCATGCGTTTCCCGAGATCAGTCGCCTGCTCTGCCTCGTCATAAAGCGCATCGTAAACGGGATTCGCATAGTTACTCCGATTCGGACCCGGCGATGCATTCCGTCCGACGAAGAGTTGCATAAAATTCAACGCCGATGGATAATCGGACATCCAACCAATCAAAAACATTTGCGCTTCCCGGCGACTGACCTTGCGTAGAAACGAGGGCCAGTTGTTGTACTGCAACGCCACCACGATCCCGATCCTATCCATGAATGCAGAAATTAGCTCCGCATTCTCACGAACCTCCTGATCCGTGCGCCCGACATCAAGCGTTAGCGTAAGCCTCCTTCCCGTGGCAGGGTCTATACCACCTGGATACCCCGCCTCGGCAAGCAACACGTTCGCCTTCTCTAGATCAAACGAATAAGCGAACGGTGTTTCCAGTTTCCCTTCAACCCCAGGAGGAAGTGGCCCGTTTGCCGAAACAACCCGCCCTTCGTTAAGTTTCTCCCATTGCATAGAATTAAACGCGCAAGACATCGCCTGACGCAGCTTACGGTTTCCTCCGACGATTGGATCATCAAGATTGAATCCAACATAATACGTATCTAAACTCGGCTTCGACTCCAACCGGATCCGGCGACTCTTCATCTCGTCAGTCAACGTACCGTCTTTGTTGATCACCGCATCCCAATTGTCGCGAGTGATATCCCCTGCCACATCGAGTGCCCCATCCAGAAACAGCAACCATCGAGTCGAGGCATCGTCAATAATCAGGTAAATAATCCGATCGATAGGCTTGGCTCCTTCAGCACCTGAAAGGATCGGTGTAGCATCGCGCGCGATGTCGCGCCCCGGTCTGCGTTCATACTCGAAGCGATAGTTTCGGCGCCATTTAATAATCCGATACGCACCTGAGCCTACTTCCACGGATTCAAAATCGCGGCCATACCGTTCCACGGCCTCGTGTGGGACAATAGCCGTGAACGACATCGCCAACACCCATAAGAAGTCGAGCGAGGATGCCGTAAGCTCAATCTGCACGGTCTGGTCATCAATCGCTCGGAGACCAGAAATCTCTTTAGAATAATCCGTCGGTGCTTCCAGCTTAGACGCCTCTCGAAACGCCTCTACGCCGACAATTTTATTTTCGATCGTCCAGTATCCCGGCGATGACAGCTTGGCATCGGCCAGACGCTTCATGGAATACACAAAGTCCGAAGCAACCAGATCGCGTGTTCGCGGTGCTCCTGTGGCAGGGTCTACACCCAGACACGGATCAGGGCCGAACTGAATTCCACGACGCAGCCGAAAGGTCAACGTCTTTCCTTCATTCGATATCGTCGGCAGAGACTCTGCCACGCAACCACGAAGCTGATACGGCCTAGCAAGGTAATCGTATTCTAGCAAGGTCTCGTAGACCAGCGAAACACAGCGGGCGGCACCAACAGTCTCCGACTGGATGGGATCGAGGGATGACACACGGTCAATCGTTCTGCATAGCACGGTCTCTCCGCTAGCGCGCAAACAGAAGGCCATTAAAAACAGTGCCGCAACACGGCTAACCCTCACACCATTACAATTTTTCATTATTCGCCACTTCCTGTCTTGATCGCATGCACACCGAACAACCGAAAGGCGTTGGCTGTGGTCACGTCGGCACATTCACTTGGTGTCAGTCCCAGCACTTCCGCCAGTTTAAGTGCTGTATGCACGACCATCGCAGGTTCGTTGACGACACCCCGCTTTGGCGCAGGTGTCAAGTACGGGCTATCTGTCTCAACGAGCAAGCGGGCGTGTGGCAGAGTGGACACTGTGTCGCGAAGTGGATCGGCATTTCTGAAGGTTAAGATTCCACTCACGCCGATCATCAAGCCGAGGTCGATGGCCGCATGAGCAAATGGCCTATCGCCTGTAAAACAATGAATCACACCGAGGCGACCTTGACGTCTCAGATCCTTCGAACCACTGCGATCAAGAACTGCCAACGTCTCGTCTGCCGCATCGCGACTATGAATCGTGCAAGGCAACCCGAGTTCACTTGCAAAGAGAACTTGCGCTTCAAAGAGAGCCATTTGTGCCGCCTGCTCGGTTGCCGATGGCGAGCGCGAGAAGTCGAGCCCTATTTCGCCAATCGCACGCACCGCAATGGCCTGATCGGCAAGACGACGCAACAGCGCACGTAAGTCCGCCAAGGACTTGGCGAGGCAGGGTGGAGACTCTGCCACCGTCAGAGCCATATCTCGGTCATAGCCCATTGCTAGCGAAACAAAATTTGGAAAGTGCTTAGCCATGGCAATAGCACCGTCATCAAGATCAGGGCCGCCTCCAACGGCGAGCAGGCCGCAAAGACCTGCAGCTTGCGCGCGGGCAATCTGAGAGGCGTGCTCGTTGCGTGATCCTCTCGGAAAATGGGCGTGTGAATCAAACAAAGTCATCGGTATCGAGCGAGCGTGTCGGCTTCCATGATGTGCGTTTGCCGAAGAGTTCCGTACCGACTCTGACAAAGGTAGCGCCCTCTTCCACGGCGACTTCAAAATCTGCAGACATACCCATAGAAAGCTCTGTCAGCGGGATTCCGAATTCACCCGAAAGGGATAAACTCAGCTCGCGCAGCCTCTTGAAATGAGGGCGGGACATTTCGGGATCCGCAACCCAGGGGGGGACTGTCATGAGCCCAACAAGGCGAAGCCCACCGAGAGAAACCGCTTCTCTCACTGCTTCGCGCACCGTTTCGGGTGTAAAACCTATTTTAGAGGATTCGCCCGCAACATTAACCTCTAACAGGATCTCGGGGCGATTCCCCGTTTCCTCTTGTACCCGGACGATGTCATTCAACAGTGGGATGGAATCGACACTGTGCAGCGTTGTAAAAAGAGAGAGGGCTTGACGCAACTTGTTTCGCTGGAGTCTACCGATGAAGTGCCACTCTGCGGAACCGCACAACGGGGCTTTGGCGAGAGCCTCTTGAACGCGGTTCTCTCCGAGTATCGACACGCCTGCACGCAAGGCCTCGTCAATCGCCTCGGGCGGAAACGTTTTAGAGACGGCTACGAGGCGTACCTCGCGAGAATTTCTCCCTGCGCGTACGCAAGCGGAGTCAATCCGAGTGCAAATATTTTGAAACCGCTTTTCAATTGTATCGCAAACTAAGTTTTCCATGATCAGAGATGTTGTCCCTTTTTGTTTTCATGATTACCTCTCGAGGTTAAGAGTTTTCACCATAAGGTTTCCTTGCAAGAATTGAACAAGGGCACATGACTACTCAAATTTCGGGACAGCTCCGAATTTCCTTCTTGCGTTTCAGCAACTTCGCAGAAAGTAGGGCGAAGCCGCCGGCAATAACTTCTCGCTGCACGATGATGCCATCCGGCATTTGCAGGCAAACGTTGGCAAAATTCCAAAATGCCTTAACGCCGCTAGCCACCAACTCTTCAGCAATCATTTGAGCACATGAAGACGGTAAACACAAGATTGCGAAGTCCGGTTTCAACGCCTTGAGCATCTTTCGCATGTAGCGAACGTCGAAAACCTCATGTCCGTGAATAAATCGTCCAATTTTGGAGGGGTTAGAGTCAAAGACGGCCAAGATGCGCATTCCGTAATCGGAGAATTCTTCATAGCCGAGCAAGGCGCTACCCAGAGAACCTGCGCCAACGAGACACGCTCGATGTTCACGATCCCATCCTAAAAAGTGGCGAATGGCATCGATGAGTTCTACGGTCTTGTAGCCCACTCCTGGCATTCCAGCGAGCCCGGTGAGCGCAAAATCTTTTCGAACAATGATCGGATCAAGGTTCATGTAGTCGGCAACGAGCGTGGTCGAAACAAAAGCCTCACCAGCATCCCGTAGTTGCATGAGCTTGTGCAGGTAGGTCGGCATCCGCCTGATTGAAGGCGTGTTGGGAAGTTTAATTCTATCCACTACGAATTAACCTCAAAGAAAGACTCGACCTCTAAAGTGCTATTCCGCATCTTCCGATGCATCAGTCTCTTCTGAATCCAATGGATACTGGGTCGCGGGCTTCATATCCAAGAGCGTCCTCGCTCGCCATTCGCTCCAGACGAGGTCAGAGATCTCGGAGAAGAAGGTTCCGAAAGCTTGATTTCGAATAGACGAGTACATCATTGAATCACCAGATGTTCTTTCGACGACCTGAAAGAAAAGTGCACCTTCGGGAATTGGAATAGGGGATGTGCAGATTTCGCCAGAGTTCATCCCTGCCATTTTTTCGGCAACAAACCGAGCGGACGGTACTTCAGAATTGCCGTAGGCTGTCATGAAAGAAAAAACGAAGTTGGTACTGACGGAAAGCCCCTGCTCAGTGGCGGTGTTGCGAAAGGTCTTATCCGATTCGCCGCTGAGGGCGAGTGCTTCCGCCACTTTGTCTAACTCCGAACGAAATGCATTGTCTGCAGCGGCCGCCTGCGCAGCGTCACGCACACGAGGTTGAATCGACTCTAGCGAGGGGATCTGGGAGACCACGTTGGTAAGGAACTCCATGACATAGGACTCCGCTCCGCCGTTTACAGCCTCGCTGAATCGGTTGACAAGCGAGGCTGGATCAAGCGCAAAAGCGGCTTCGACGAACACGGGAGAAGAATCGACGAGAACGGGAGCAGAGGTTGCCGTAAAAAGGCGACTCGTTAAAACGGAAAGCCCATGAGAGGCTGCACCGACTTCAAACGTCAGGCTTTCTGTGCTATTGGTGAAGAAGACATCAGAAAAATCGGCAGCGGCACGATAGGCTAATAGTTGTGAAGCTTCGGTCGCGAGTTCATCCTCGATGGCCTTTCGAACTTCCTCGAGTGGCTTTGTAGTCTCAACCCCGTTGGTTCCCTTTTCTACATATCGATTGATGTTTGAATCGTAGAAATCGATCACTTCGTCCTCTTCGACGACAGCCTCACTGAGATAGTCTTTAGCCTTAAAAACAGTGTAAACGACCTGTCGCTTGTCTGGCTCGCGATACCGCTCCTGATTCGCCTCGTAAAACTTCAGTACGTCTTCGTCAGTCAATTCCATCTTCGCTGCTTCAAACTTGTTTGAAAGAACTGCGGTGGTAAGTGTAAAGGAGTCTGTATATCCGCGAACGCGTTCGGCCAGCGTGGCTGGCGGAACCCAAGCGGCAGAAGCGATGATTTTCTCTAGCCGTCCTAGTGTGATCTGCTTTCGGAACATTTCCTCATATTCTCTTGAGGTGAGGCCAGCGCGTTGCAAAACTAAATTAAAAACCATTGGACTGAATATGCCACTCTGATCGTGGAACGACTTATCCGCATGGATGGAATTTACCAACTCCTGATCCGAAACGGAAATGCCGAGTTTTGCGGCAACTTTCAAGGCAGCCAGCCGTTCCCATGTCTCACGTTCGGGTTGCGCAATTTTCTTGGAGCCTTGCTCCCGTTCAAGAGCTACCGCACGGCGCATAAGCGAATAATCCTCACGAGAAACCGCCTCGCCGTCCAACGTACCCGCACCCGGATCGCCATTATTATTCTGACTACACGACATATCGGATCCGACAAATGCCACAACGACTACGGTTGCGAATGCGCCCCAGATCCACTTGTTGCGGATCATGTTGTTGAACTTTATGATAAACACGGAAGAAACCTCTTTTTCGCTGTGCACCTAGGCTGTTGATAGCCTGTGTCAAAAGAGAAGCATCCCGCCGGTGCTGATCACGGGATGCCTTTCAGATTATGAACTGAACTATCGCCGTCCAACAGGTGTCGGAGAAGGCTTTGTTGTTGGAACAGGTGAAGGCTGACTCGGACTTCCAGGTATTGCCGCGCCAGGAATCGAAGTCGTCGTCGTTGTCGTCGAAGTCGAAGTCGTTGTTGTTGTTGAAACGGTCACAATCATCGCTTCGCTAAGACGAGGCAACTCTGCATCTTCGCCCTCGAGTGCTGTGATGACGGCATCATAGATGTCTTTACACCGCCACGCACCAGCTCCATCCAGAACTGCCATGGCGTTTTCAATTCCGTAAGTCGCTACATCCTTTAGATTTTCTGGAACCACTTCAAGCGCACTTACGAGTGATATTGAGTTTGAAGAAGCAAAGCGCAATGCTGCAAAAACCTGCCTGACAAACCCTGTACGCTCAGCATCGCCTTCATCTCCATCTGGCGCAAGAGCAAGAGCACTTTTGACTATTGTACTCACAATGACAATTTTGTCGGCATCGCTCCAATTCGCTACAGCCGCGACAAGACAACTTGAAATTTCTGAAAGAAGTGCAAGCTTCTCTTCGTAATTTTTACCCTTTTCCACAACAGAACTCACCGCCTTGGAGGTGATTTCAACTGCCTTATCCATGTCGCCCCGACTATCGGCAAGCATCTTTGCAAGAGCCACATACTGACGGGGAACGACGACTTCGCCGTCCGTTTCGGCAGCAATGCCAGAAGGGACAACAAAATTGTACCCCAGGCAGCTAAGTAAAACTGATGCAACCGCGATTAGAATAATTCTTTTCATATTTATCTCCTTCTCATTTTAGGGAACTGCAAGACTTTATAAAAGTCATCACCAATCGAAATTAAAAACCTCGAGTTCTCCAGATGCCGAAGTTTTCGGTTTTTCGGGTGAAACCGCTTCCGTCGTCGATTCAACAGATGCGCCATCAACTTTATTGCTATCTAAGGCATCAGGGGCTTTTTCCGAAGCCTCTACCCCAACGGCTACTTCTGGCTCTTTTCCTGCCAAAATTGTTGCTGAATCGATAACGGCCTTCTCGCCGTGCAAATAGGCGTAGGAGCTGATTGTCCCGTCCGGATATGCCGTCATGACCGAGACAGCCATCTTTCCACCTATCTCCGCATACCGGCGCCAGATCTTTACCACGCACCGAAGCTTAAACGAAACGCCCTCCGTCGCATCGGCACCTTTTTCTAGGATCCCCGAAAATTCTCCTGCAACGTTGGTAATTCGTGTGTAGTCTTTGTTCCCAAAGATTTCAACAGCCGCATTGCGCCGCATTGAGCTTATCTTGAACTGTGGGCCCGAGACTTCCATCGTGCCGCTTTCCGTGGCGAAAAATACTAAATGGTTTTTCCCGTCATAATCGACACCAATCTCATTACGCTCTGTCAGCCTGAAGCTATCAGCAAGAGGAGTCTTGACGGTGATCGCGTTGATTCCAGCCTCGACCAGATCGTCCTCGGTTCCACCCGTCTTAACAGTACTCACTGAAATAAAGGTTTTAAGTCTTCCTAACGCGAGATCGAAAATCTTCTTTTGAAGATCATCGTCACTGCTGTTCATGATCGTCAAGTCAGATCCTTCCGCAAGCTTGAACTTATGATCAGGCGACAGCGTAAAATTCAACTCTGGTTTCGAAGTTCTCATCTTCCCGTCCCACTTGCTCACGACGATTCGTGAACCATAAGGATAAGTGTGAGCTTCCAAAACCTTCTCAGGAGCGTCGCTACCAGGCCTAAAAATTTTTACGTCTCCAACAACGGAGGTGACCTTGAAAAGAGGATCGAAAATTTCGGCCGATACATTACCGCAACACGCAGCTAAAACCGCAGCTGCGACAACTCCAAAATCAAAACTAAATCTCATAGTCTAGAACTCTCCGATCATAAAATAAAACTGACATCTCAGGAAAAACCAACTGTTTAAAATGCCGACTCCTTCGAACAGGGAGCAATAATAGTTCCGAAGCGGAACAATGTCAAATCGAAACGTTCCATTTTAAAATCATATTCGTGTTTTTTACTAGGCTTTGTAGAGTCGATGTTTTTTAATATAGGCGCAAACATTGGGATGCACGAGCTCCGAAATGGACTCTCCGGTCGCGACACGCCTACGAATTTCAGTCGAGGACACCTCATCGTTGAAATCACGAACAACCCCTCGCGCCAGCCGATCTCGAGTCTGGGCATCGAAGCCTACAATTTTTTCTACATCCCAGCCTGAACGAGCTAGCGTAATGAATTTGCATAACCGTACCAAAAGCTCTGCATCTTTCCATTGGTGCAAGGCAACGAGAGAATCTGCCCCAACAATAAAAGACAGCTCTGTCTCAGGCATCCCCGATGCAAAAGAGCGGACAGTGTCGATCGTATACGAAATTCCCGACTTAAGAATTTCAATATCCGAAACGGAGAAACAAGCGTCAACAGCCGTTGCGAGCCGCAACATGTCGAGTCGCTGTTCATCTGACGCATGCATGTGACCGAGCTTAAAAGGCGATGTCGCCGCTGGGATGAAGCAAACCGCGTCAAGCCCTCCAAAGGACATCGCTACACGAGCCGCTTCGATATGCCCGTTGTGAACGGGATCGAAACTGCCGCCGAAGAGTCCAATTTTTGGTGATTTAGGGTTAATTTTTCCCCACCTCCCGTTTTAATTGCTCCGCTGTCTCAATAATGAAGGTCGCAAGCTTGTCATGAAGATCTGGGTGCTCTAGAGCGTAAGTGATGTTCGTCTTGATGAAATCGAGCTTGTTACCGGCATCATGTCGGCGGCCGGCAACCTTAAGCCCATATATGGCCCGATGCACGACTTGCATCTTCATCGCGTCCGTGAGCTGAATCTCACCATTCTTGCCGGGCTTGACGTTCGCTAGGTGATCAAAAATCTCGGGTGTAAGCACATAACGGGAGGCAATGACAAGATTAGAGGGTGCGTCCTCCGGTGTCGGTTTCTCCACCAAATTTTTAATCAGCATCACATCATCGGTCACTGCCGAACCGTCAATAACGCCGTATCGGCTCACTCGCTCTCTCGGTACCTGTTCAAGTGCCACAACAGATTCTTGATAGCGATCAAAAACATTCAGAAGTTGCTGAGTGACCGGAATGCCATTGGTAGACTGCATCAGCGTATCGCCGAGTAGCACCGCAAAGGGCTCGTTGCCAACATGATGGCGTGCAAGCGAAATGGCATCGCCTAGCCCGTTCATCTCTTTTTGGCGAACATAGTGGATGTCCGCCATGTTGGCAATGCGCTTGATCATCGCCAGTTCTTCAAACTTCTGCTTGGCTTCAAGCTCTGCCTCCAGCTCAAAACTGCGATCAAAATGATCCTCCAAGGCTCGCTTTCCCTTGCTGATGATGATCAGAATATCCGTAATTCCGGAGGCTACCGCCTCCTCAACCACATATTGAATCACAGGCGTGTCAACAATCGTGAGCATTTCCTTGGGCTGCGACTTGGTCGCTGGCAAGAATCTCGTTCCAAAACCTGCTGCTGGGATGACTGCTTTGCGTACTTTCATGCGTGATAACTCCATGTTATTAAATTAATCGCGATCTTCATGCGGATCATCGCCACCGTGCTCATGCGCATGGGGCGGAGGGACAATCGACCTATCTTTTGCCACGCGTTGGCGAACGGCTTCATAGAGCAAAATAGTTGTGGCAGAAGCGACGTTGAGCGAATCGCACTGCCCGAGCATCGGAATCCGCACGGGCGTCGTCACAGTAGGATCAAGCCACGCCGCACTGAGCCCGTACTGCTCCGCGCCAACCACAATCGCGGTATTACCGGTGAGATCATGATCTGAATAGAACGACTCCGCATGAGGAGTCGCCGCCAAAATACGAAAATTTCGGGCGCGCAAAAATGCAATCGCCTCCGCACTCGTTGTATCCACAACTGGAAGCGAGAAAAGCGTTCCAATGCTGGCGCGCACGACGTTAGGGTTCTGAATATCAGTGCAGTGATCGCAAACGATCACTGCCGCCGCACCCGCTGAATCCGCCGACCGAAGAATTGTACCAAGATTTCCAGGCTTCTCGATGCCCTCGGCCACGATGATCAGTGCCTGTTCAGGAAGTTCCAGCGCCTCAAGCGTTTTGTGAATCTGTGGCCCGATAGCCAGCAAACCGTCTGGCCTGTCCCGTGCGGAGATCTTCTCAAAGACTGGGGCCGTACACGTCGTAAACACCGACCCAACCGCCACGCACCGCTCGATGAGAAGCATTTCATGAGAACCCATATAGAGATCAGGACACGTCACAATTTGCCAAGGCTTATAGTCGTTATCGAGAGCTCGTTTGATCTCTCGGTAACCTTCAATGAGCAAGGCCCCCACCTTATCCCGATGTGATCGCTGCCGCAGACGTGCAATGTCCTTGATGGTCGGGTTCGACGGACTGGTGATGTGAACGGTTGGCTTCGTTTCTGTCATGATTTTGCTTCTTTATCTATACGTTTTGATAGGGTATACTAGGAGGCTAACAGTGTCAAGGAAGTACATCATGAAGAGAACCTCCGCATTCGCCATAACTTTGATCCTCGCCGCTCTGGCGTCGATCGCTACAAACGTGTCCGTGCAAACGACGGCCGCACCAACTGAAAAACCCGAAGATAAGACTTTGGTCGATGGAGTTGCTGCGTTCGTAAACGGAGAAGCCATAACCATCCGCGACGTCGTCACGGGAATACCGGATCAGCTCCGAACCATGGCTACTGATCCTGCCATGCGAGAAAAAAGCCAGCAGGAGGTTTTCGAAGCTGCTTTTAAGGCTTCATTGGAAGAATGCATCGATCGGCAACTCATCGTGGAGGAATACTGGGCTGGCGAACAACGCATCCCCGAAAGCGCCTTAGTGAAGTCCCTGAACGAGGTGATCGAATCCCGCTACAGTGGCGATGTTGCAGCACTACAGTCCGATCTTGCAAAGTCGCGTCTTACTTACAGCGATTGGAAGAAGATCATGGAAGAACAAATCATCATCCGCTCCATGCGCCAATCCTTCGTCAACACCAATATCCACATTTCTCCGAACGAAATCGCTGCCGCCTACACGGGGCAGAAGTCCCAACTCACGGAACCGGAGAAAGTGAATGTCCTCACGTTCGCGCTAACCGCCGACGACACGTTCGAGGAGAACTTGGCTATTTTTCGGAAGCGTCTCGCGAACGGCGATGAATTCGAAATCATCGCCAAGGCCCTATCAGTAGATGCCATGGCAGAGGCCGGCGGTGACTACGGCTGGATCGTCCCCGACGAAGTCCTCGCCCCTGTTCTCGCTTCCGCTATTAAGACCCTGAAAGATGGCGAGATGTCCGCCCCCCTCACGCTGGGCGATAAGCAATACATCGTCTTGAGGAAAGCCTCCCGCCCTTCGAAAACCCTTACCCTCCGAGAGGCCCAGGAACAGATCGAACGGGGACTTTATGAAAAAGAGGCTCAACGGCTCTACGAAAGCTGGATCATCCGTCTCCGCAGCTCGGCGCAAATCAAAATATTCGAATCCATCTGAGTATGGAGAAGACACTTAAACCAAATTTGACCAGCCCCAGAGAGGTTGTGGAACTCCTCAATGCCCACGGTCTCAGGCCCAATAAGGTTCTCGGCCAAAACTTTCTCATCGACCGCAACATCCTCGACCTCATTGTCGCCACAGCCGAACTCGATCCAACGGCTAAGGTTCTCGAAGTCGGTGCAGGACTCGGCGTACTAACAGAGCAGCTCATGGAACACTGCGCTCATGTGACTTCGGTTGAAAAGGATCCCGGACTCTATCACATTCTCCATGAGCGCTGGAATTCCGATGAACGCCTGACCCTCATTCTCGGCGATGCCCTCGAAGTCGATCTCGCCGGAATCCTTGCTTCAGGCACACGACACCTCGTCTCCAATCTCCCGTATTCCGTCGGCGTTCGCGTCGTCGTGGATGCCGCAACCTGCGAAACGCCTCCCGATGTCATGGCTCTCCTGCTCCAAAAAGAAGTGGGCGAACGCTTCGCCGCCAAACCGGGCACCGCCGACATGGGTGCTATCACCGTCTGGCTCCAACAACGCTATGACATCACACTTGTGCGAAACGTCAAGCCCACGTGCTTCCATCCCCGCCCGGAAGTGATGTCTGTCATTATCAAGTTGAAACGGCATAACCGCTTTCCCCTCGATTCGGCCGCAGGCCTCAAGTTACGCATCCTCACCAAGGCATCGTTCCTACACCGTCGTAAGCAAATGGCCTCGGCGATGCGCGATGCGCCAGAAGGCCTCGCTCGCGACACGCTGTTCACACGCGAAGCCCTGACCGCCTGCGGCGCCACCGAAACCGCACGACCAGAGGAACTTTCCGTCGCCCAGTGGATCAACCTCGCCGCACGCTGGTAAAAAAATCGCGAGTCGCGAGTTGCTAGTGGTAAAACATGTCCCGCCACCATTTACATCTGCGTAATCTGCGGATAAAAGTCTTGTTTGTTCAGGACTATAGACCATCGACTATGGACAACCAGGGCCCCAAAATTCGTGATTCCCCAGCCACTGCATTCGGTTAATCCTGTCTAAAACTTTGCGTCCTTTGCGAAAACTTTGCGATCCTTGCGGTAAGGCCTCTCGGCAAAGAACGCCAAGTTTACGCAAAGCAGAACCATAGGCACGCGGCACGCAACCCAGACGCGGCACGCAACCCAGATGCAAGAACCCTTGCCTTTATTCTCCACTGCGTGTACTATAAAAGGCGTACAAGGGGAAACAAAAGCGAAATGACGAAGAGTCTTGAGGATTATCTCGAAGCGATCCATCGCCAAATCCAAGAAACCGGCAGTGCACGGGTCGTGGATGTGGCGAAGACGCTTGGCGTGAAGATGCCGTCGGTTAACAATGCGGTCAAAGAGCTTTCAAAGCTAGGATTCATTGAATACGAGCCGTATCAGCACATCAAAATGAACGATGCTGGCATACGGCGTGCTGCGATGATCTTCAAACGCCACACGCTGCTAAAAAACTTTTTGATCTCAATCGGTGTCTCCGAGAAAAATGCGGAAACGGATGCTTGTGCCATGGAGCACATCCTCAGCAACGAAACCGTTGAGCGCTTTCAGGAGATGACTGAAAAGGCGAACCCCGTTACCGCAACCCCACCGGAGGGCCCATGACTTCACGGAGCACGATGGCTCGTTTGGCGATCGCCATGGGATCATAGAGACTGCCCGCAAAAACAGGGTGCTCGAGGCCGATCCGTTTCTGTTCGGCCTCTTTTTCATCCTGTGCTACTGTGTTTACAACCGAGTAGGCATCGTGTACCTGCTGAACAACAACGGGTTTGACCTTTGCCGCACTCACGACAAGCGGTGGCGGCTCGTCCAAAACCTTCGTCTTCATCTCGCGATTCTCTCGAACCGCCCTACGAACTCTCTCTCTTAATGCGATTTGTTCACCCTGCGCAGACTGCTCTTCTGCCGTTTCCGCCGCAGGCTGGTTCCGCCGCTTCAACTCCTGTAAAAAGTCAGAGATATCGCGTGCCCCTCTCTCTCCTTCCGAAGGTACGGGTGGCATACCCGTACCCGGACGGCTCTTGTTAACCTTCGAGAGCTCCTTAGAAATCCTGATCACCATGAAGATGATGATCAGGAAAAAGGGGAAAAAGCCACGCATTATTTTGTTCCTTCACCAGACGAAGATCCGGCGATAGACCGGCGCATGTCCGTATCCGATTCGATGTTCTGAAGACGATAATAGTCCATCACGCCCAGCTTGCCTTCGCGCAGTGCCTGAGCCATGGCTTTGGGGACTTCGGCCTTGGCCTCAACCACCTTCGCCTGCATTTCCTGAACTTTGGCCTTCATCTCCTGTTCGAGAGCAACCGCCATGGCACGACGGCCTTCGGCCTCCGCCTGACGGAGCTGCTTGTCGGCATTAGCGCGTTCAGTTTCCAACTGGGCACCGACGTTCGCCACGTCATTCACGCCCGCCACGGAAATGTCGGCGATGTCGATAGACACGATTTCAAATCCTGTCTGCGAATCCAAACCGCTCGCCAGCACCTTGGCTGAGATCTGATCCGGATTCTCCAAAACGTGCTTATAGGTAGCGCATGAACCGATAGACGACACGATGCCTTGGCCTACGCGGGCAATAATGGTCTCTTCGTTCGCACCACCGACGAGGCGGTCGATGTTCGCTCGAACCGTGACGCGAGCCTTGACCAGAAGACGGATACCATCCTTCGCGACGGCATCGAGCATACCAATGCCACCCGAGCCTGTTTTCGCGGCTGGACAATCAATCACTTTAGGATTAACAGAGGTCCGGACGGCCTCCAGCACATCTCGACCAGCCAAGTCGATGGCGGTGGCCTGTTTGAAGCCGAGACGAATGCCAGCCTTATCAGCGGCAATCAGGGCATTGACAACGTTGATCACGTCGCCACCCGATAGGAAATGACTTTCGAGCAAATCGGTGCTGATCGAAAGACCCGCTTTAACGAGCCGGATGCGCGCGTCGACGATCAGCGATGGATTGACGCGCCTGAGCTTCATGCCCACCAACGACCAGATCGAAACTCTGGCGGAAGAAACCGCCGCACGCAACCAGATCCCGATGACCTGAAAGATCATCCCGAGAACGATGAACACGACAAGACCAATGACAATGATCACTACATTTTTAAACATCAGCATTTTATACCTCCAATTTTATTCGACAATTAACTTAAGAAATCTTCTCCACAACCACTCTGCTGCCTTCAACTTTCACCACGCGCACACGTGCGCCTTGCTCTACATTCTCGCCGTGCGTCAGAACGTCAACACGCTTGCCATTCAACTCGACGAAGCCGGAAGGCCGTAGCACCGTGCTGGCGATGCCCTCGGTGCCGATAAGACCAACGAGTGTTTCGTCGGCAGCATGAGAGTCCTTCATATCCGTTGCAAGCGACAAGTTTCGCCCCACAAAGCTATTCGGGAATGCTTTTACCACAATAAAGAGCATCACGCAGCCCACTACGAAGGCAAGAACCGCCAGGAAAACGCCGAGTGCGCCTCCCACCGTATTCAACGCAACAAACGCCGCCCCCAGCAACAGCATGATGCCAATCATCCCGATAATTCCTCCGGGGACAAAGACTTCAAGCCCCAGAAGCACCGCACCAGAAAAAATTAAAGTGAAGTAAGTTTTCATGCTTCAAATTTTAACACACGCAGATCGTTAAGACAATCCAGAATTTACGCGAAAAGGATCTCTGGATGTGCATCTCTGGATGTGCATCAAACTATTTTGATGCGTATCCGCAGGTTTTCGAGTATATTGAGACGCTATGAATTCCAAAACAGAAGGCGTGCAAACTGACGCCACCCTTATCGAAGATTTTCTGACCGATCTTCTCGGGAAACGCTTTGCACACGTATTTCCCGATAGTCCAGAAGCCGCACAGGCGGGGCGTGTCATCGCGTCCGCAAATCCCGAGTTCGGAGACTTCCAGTGCAACGATGCCATGTCTCTGGCGAAAGCCCTTCGTTTGTCGCCACGCGCCATCGCGGATAAGATCGTCTCAGGCGCCGGGTTTTCTGGCATTGTTCGCAAGCTTGAGGTAGCAGGACCTGGATTCATCAACATTACTCTTGAAGACGCATTCATTGCCGACCGTGCCGCTTTCATCGCAAGCGATGCCCACACGGGAATTCCGCAGCGGGGAGTTGGACGAAAAGTTGTCATTGACTATTCGAGCCCTAACGTCGCTAAGCCTATGCATATTGGTCACATTCGCTCGACCATCATCGGTGCCGCGCTCGACAAGCTTCATCGCGCACTGGGATATGAGGTTCTAGCGGACAACCATATCGGCGACTGGGGTACGCAATTCGGCATCATCATCATGGGCTATCGCCATTTCATCGACCAAGCCAAACTGGCCGAAGCCCCCGCCTCTGAGCTGGAGCGCGTCTATGTGTTGAGTTATGGTAAGGCGAAAGACGACGAAGCATGGATGAACCAATGTCGCGCAGAACTCGTTAAGCTCCAGCAAGGCGATGAAGAAAACCGCAAGCTATGGAAGGAGTTCATACGCCTTTCGCTGATTGAATTCGACAGAATTTACAAGCGCCTCGGCATCCGCTTCGATATGACGCGCGGAGAGAGTTTTTATCAAGATGCCCTCGTGGGGATCGTGGAGAGCCTCGAAAAGGTGGGCTTGGCGAAGGAAAGCGAGGGCGCAACCATCGTGGATATGTCCGAGGAGAACCTCGGCGTCGCGATTGTGCGCAAAAGCGATGGCGGTTTCAACTACACCACAACCGATCTTGCCACGGTGGACTCTCGCGTACGCGAATTTTCGCCAGAAAAAATCATCTACGTCACCGATGATCGTCAGCAACTTCATTTCAAGCAGTTCTTCGCGATTTGCCGTAAGACGGAGATTGCGCCTGAAAGTGTCGACCTCGTCCATGTCTGGTTTGGTCTGATGCGACTACCCGAAGGCACTTTTTCAACTCGTCAGGGCAATGTCATCAAGCTCGATGCCCTGCTCGACGAGGCAGAATCACGTGCGCTTGCGGTTATCAAGGGAAGCCGACCAGAACTTCCGGAGGCGGAGGCCAAAACGCTTGCCGCACAGATCGGCATCAGTGCGGTTAAATATGCCGACCTCAGCCAGGATCCACGTACGCTGATTACTTTCACATGGGGAAAAGCACTGGCACTCGACGGCAACTCGGGTCCCTACCTTCAGTACGCTTACGCCCGCATACGAAGCGTCCGCAGCAAGTACAAGGAGCAGTTCCCAGACGGTGATCCGGAATCCCAGCCTCTCCATTTCGGTGATGCCATCGAGCGGACGCTGGCGCTGAAGATCGCCATGTTTCCGGGAGCGGTCAAGAGGGCTGCACTATCGTATCGACCCTGCATGCTTGCGGACTACCTCTACGATCTCAGCCAGACTTACAGTTCTTTTTACCAGCGCCTGCCCTTCCTGAAGGCGGAGTCTGGTGTCCGCGAAAGTCGCGTGCGCCTTTGCGGTCTTGTCGCAACCGTCTTAGGCACCGGTCTTGAACTTCTCGGAATTTCCACACCTGAACGCATCTAGCGGGAGGGCCTAACAACCCTGCGGGAGGATTGCTGCCATGCCACAGTTCGAATATACGGCCAAGAGCCGGGAAGGGATCAAAAGCACCGGTCAGGTCGAGGCGACGGATCGCCGTACCGCGATTGCAGCGGTGGAAAGGTTAGGCCTAACTCCGTTGAACTTGACGCAGAAGTCCGATTCAGCCAAGGCCAGGCGCAAAGCAGCCGCCAACAAAGTGGGGAAATCCACTTTCAAGCTGACTCGGCAAAACCACATGAGTAGCCACGAAGTTCTACTTTTTACTGGCGAACTTTGCGACTTGCTCGACGGCGGCATGACGCTCGGCAATGCACTCAACTGCCTCGCCTCGCGTGGTGATGGCGAAAGCGGCTCTTCTCAGGTGATTACCGCGCTTCGCGACTCGATCATCGAAGGTGCCACCTTCTCAACGGCCCTCGAAAAGTTTCCGAAGATATTCACGTCCATTTTCATCAACATGATTCGTGCCGGCGAAGCAAGCGGCGCGATGACGGATGTGCTCAAACGCCTGATCACGCACTACGAACGGGCCAATGAAATTCGATCCAAAGTTACCAGCGCGATGGTATACCCGGTCATTGTGCTGATCATGGGCTTCGCAGTCGCTGTTTTCGCCATGACTTACATCCTCCCAAAATTCAAGACCATCTTTGATGAAATGGGACCTGACGGGTTGCCCACGATGACGAAAATGTTGATCGCCACCAGTGACTGGTTTCGGGACTATTCCATCTTCGCTCTCCTCGTACTTATTGGCGCGTTCTATGCTTTTTTCAAGTGGATTAAAACGCCTTCCGGCAGACGTCGTTGGGACGGATTTAAATTGAAGATGCCCCTTATCAAGGGCATCGTCGCCAGTGCCATTTATGCCAACTTCGCACGCACCTTGCAATCGCTTCTCGAAAACGGAGTCCCCGTCCTCCAAGCACTCAGAATTACCAGCCAAACTGTTGGCAATGCCGTCATCGGCGACGAGCTATCAAAAGCTCGCGAACGCGTCACGGATGGAACAACGATTTCGGGGCCGCTTGCTGCCGGCGGCGTTTTTCCGCGTATGATCATTGATCTCATTGCCATTGGGGAACAAACTGGCAATATGCCAGCAGCACTCGGGCACATCGCCAAGCGCTACGAAAGTGAATTGAACAAGAACGTGACGATCTTCACAACGGCACTTGAGCCCATCATGATCTTCGTCGTTGCCCTCATCATCGCATTCGTCGCTATATCGGTCATGCAAGCCGTCTTGGGTGTCACCAGTGGCGTGAATATTAAATAGACGGCTCTCGCGTTTTAGCGCCTGAAACGATCTCTATGGGGTTGTTTATATCGGCACATAGTGCGGCGCAACCGCATACCGACACCAGCGCTCGAGCAAATTCCGTTACGCGCTGATACCGCAAAGAAGGTTCGTATGCCGTTGCTCGGCTTAGCACATCCGCAAGCGATTCTGGAAGTGTGCTGAAGTCCGGACGAACACCGCCGAGAAGATCTTCCACCGTTGTATCAACTGGGAACGGGAAGCACCCCACCAGCATGAGATAGGTGATAATACCCATGGCATAAATATCAGTAGGCGGCCCCGCTATTTCGCACCGGAGTTGCTCGGGACTAATATACTCGGGTGTGCCGACGATGTGGCTGAGTTCTTTCATTTTGTTCTTGAGTGTGGCGGTGCCAAAATCGATAATTTTGACATCACCTGCCTCGGTGAAGAAAATATTTTCAGGCTTTATGTCATTGTGCGTGACATTATTGCCGTGCGCATAGTCGAGTGCATCTGCACAAGCAAGAATAATTCTGCAGGTCGTCACAATGGACAGGCACTCATTTTCGATGATGACGTCGCGCAAAGTCTGCCCCCGCACAAGTTCCATAACAATATAATAGCAGTCATTATAAGAACTAAAATTGTAGATACGCACGATGTTCCGATGCGAAAGCTGCATGGCAATCCGCGCTTCGTCCTTAAACGATTTCAGGACATCAGGGTCGGCGATGACTTCTGGGCTAACGACCTTGATCGCAACCTCAATGTCGAGAAACTTGTCGAGGGCAAGAAACACCGTACCCGTACCACCGATGCCAAGCAACTCAACCAGCGTGTACTGTTCTGGATCGGGGCCGCTGGCGGACGTCTCATGCGATTCTGCCTTATTCGACATATACAAAACACGCTTACCGTTTGAATCGGTTGTGACACCCATCTTCCCCCGCCTCGCTGGATCGTTGAAATAAGCCGCCACACAATCGGACACACGCTTCTTGATATCCATGGGCGAAAAAGGTCGCGCCAGAAAGCCAACACCATGCCCAGCCGTGAGCATGGCATTCACCTTCATCGCTGCAAGCTTCGTGCCTATAAAGAGGATTTTGATTCCGGGTGATGCATTTTCGGCGATGGCAACGAAGGATTTAAGGTCAATTGCTGGCGTTGAAACATCGCAGACCCAGACACCGACGATCATCGTCGTCAGCGCATGACGCGTCAACTCCAGACTTGAGGTCAGCACCACGAGCCGATCAGAAGCGTCAAGGCTCTTCTTGATCATCGAGATCGGCTGGGCATCCAACACCAGTATGGTAACAGATTTGCTCATGCCAGTACTTCCGTCATGCTTAATGGATTCCGTTTCTGCCAGCATCTACGACCCGGCACACTTCATCATAAATCATCTGTGGCTCGGACATTCTGCCCTTGGCAGTCGTTCCACAGGCAAGATCACCCTCTTCTGGTTCAATCACTACTGCCCCACGTTCACGCAACACACTGAGATTCTTTTGTGTAGCCGCGTGGTTGAACATGTTCACGTTCATTGCCGGAGCAATCACCAGCGGCTTGGTATAAGCAAGCGCAAGCGAGGTCAGAGCATCGTCAGCAATGCCGGTCGCAAGCTTGGCAATCACATTGGCTGTGCACGGCGCGATGACGAGCACATCGCAGCGATCAGCCAACGCAATATGCTCTGGATGCCAATCGATGGTTTCATCAAAAATCCCCGTATAGACGGAATTCTGGGAAAGGGTGCGGAAGGATAAAGGTGTCACGAATCGGGTAGCGGCATCCGTCATCACGACATGGACATCCCATCCGCCTTTGATAAAAAGACGGACAAGCTCGCAGGCCTTGTAAGCCGCGATGGATCCTGTAACGCCGAGCGCTACATGCCTTGTCATTTTAAATTCCTTTCTCCGGTGCATCTTTCGCTGCATCCTCCAGTAAAACCATCAGCGCGCAGATGCCGCTAGCACAATGCTTCTAAATTTTAAATACGCCTCTTCAACTCGCTCGTTCACCAGCACGTTCGAAAACTCTCCTGCCCGAGCCATCTCGGGGCTCGCGTTTCTCAGACGCTCCTCGATAGTCTCTCTCGCATCTTCGCCACGCTTCATAAGACGCGAACGCAAATCCTCAAGAGAGGGGGCATGGATAAAGATATCCAGATACCCCACCCGCATAGGATCCGCATCCGGAAGACCCAAAATAATATTGCGAACTTGTGCCGCTCCTTCGACATCGATATCGAGAATAACCGAACGCCTTGCTGCCATCGCATCGGCAATCGTCTTCTTCAGTGTCCCGTAATAGTTCCCATGAACCACCGCATACTCGAGGAACTCCTTGGCTTCAATTCGACGCCGGAATTGTGTTTCTGTCAAAAAGAAATAGGATACACCGTCAATCTCAGCTCCGCGCGGCGCACGAGTGGTACAGGAAACAGAATAGACAAATTGGGGAAATTCCTTCAAAAGCATACCACAGAGCGTCGACTTCCCCGCTCCGGATGGAGCGGCCAAGACAACAAGAAGAGGTTTTGAAAATTTTTCGGTCTCGTTTCCCATATCAGTCAAACAGCTTTTATTCATGGTGTACAAACTCCAGAAGTTTCGCATCTGGTAGGTTAGACTTTATCAAATAGTGTCCCATCATGCAAGCATCCGCTACGCCCGAAACAGGGCAAGCGCATCAAATTTTTTGACAAGCTCCGCCTAATCGCTGAGATGAGGTGTTTTGACATATCCCTGTGGGATCCGTTCTGCCCGGACATCAGGCGGCCTGGAACCCCGCTTATCCGGAGGCGCTGCTCGCCGGGAACGACTGATCCCCACCCCCGTCAGATGATGGGGCACCGGTTACGGCACGGCGCCTCGTCCACATCTTCGCGCCCCCTTCGCAACTGGCATCCCGAGGCGCGTGGCGGAGCTTGTCAAAAAAGTTGATGCGTCAACCCTTTTAAACCCCTTTCTCCCCTTGACACGGCAGCTCAAAAGATAGAGAATACCCAACTGCAGAGGCAACAGAGAGGTTCTGTGTCTGGAGTGGTCGCAACCACCGGGTGGGGCCGATTGTCTTAAGCCATAGCTTTCATGCTACGGTGCAACACAAAGAAAGAAAGAGTTTCTGTCGCGATGCCGTTTACGTCGTCGCGAGCCTATGAACTCAAAAACAACTCAAGCGATAACGCGCGACACCAACAAAGATGTTTTGTCTCCGACAATGAGAACAATCGTCTGTGTCAAAAAAGCTGCGTATTTCGCCACCACGATGAAGACGGGTCTGGGTGCGTCCGTCTCCGGTGAGGGGAACGATGAAGACGATGGTCTTGCCTTAGTTGATGTAACCGACCCCGAATCGCCTGAGTTTCAAAAACTCTGGCTACTTTACAATACAGCGTTTCCTCAGGATGAACGGCGTTCTCTTTTCGAGCATAAGCTCATTCAGGAAGATCAGCGTTTTCACTTTGCGGCCATTCGCTATGAAGGACTCACGGCAGGCTTTTTGGCCTACTGGGAGTTGCATGATCTTTTGTTCATCGAGCATTTTGCGATTGAACCAGAGTTTCGATCGGAAGGCATTGGGAGTCGTGTGATCGAAGATCTTCAGTACGAGGCAGATCGGATGATTGTTCTGGATGTCGAGCCTGAAGATGAGTCTGTCAATGCCGTCCGGCGTGTCCATTTTTACGAAAAGCATGGATTCCGGTATTGCCGCAAGCCTGTTGTGCTTCCGACCTATTGGTCTGCTAAGCCGATCCCGTCGAACCTAATGGTCTGGGCACCTAACAACTCGAAGCTAACGCAGAAGCAGATTCTTGACAGCATCAGTCGTGGAATCTACCACATCAACGTGGTGCATAAAAACCTTCGGCGTTCCGTTTAGCAAACGCCCTTCTGGAGCTTGTTGTAGGTTTGTTCGTATTGCTCGAAAAGTTCGGCGATGCTTTCGGCCTGTTTCAATTTAGCCTAGATACAGTAGTCAAGAGAACTCCCCGTGCGGCCGTCCTGCCGATGCTTATCGGCAATCTCTTTTAACGTCACCTCGCCGAGTACATCGCGGATTTTTCTATTGATCTCCGCCCATGTTTGATGGACGGCACAAGCTTCAACTTTGCTACAAACGTCAGGTTGGAGTACGCAATCGACAATACTTGTTCGCCCCTCCATCGTTTCCACGATTTCAAGAAGCGTGATATCCTCTGGAAATCGAGCCATCCTATATCCGCCTTTTGCGCCTCGAAGGGATTTAATAAGTCCTGCCCTGCGCAGGTCGATAACCAGCCGACTGATGTACTTCTCGGAAATGTTCTGCGATGTCGCAATATCTCGCGTGAGTCGTGGGGCATCCTCGCCATTTAGGACGATATCGAGAAGAATGCGAAGTCCGTAACGTCCTTTTGTTGAGATTTTCATAGTCTTTTTTTAATCTACTCTTTAAGTATACAATGTGTGATTCTTTTCTGATTCGTTTGAAATCATTTTTTTTACTCGGCTTGATTTGTTAAAAAAATACCGAAATAGCTTGAAAATGTCAACTGATTTATGAAGTTTATTTTTATTTCATAAAGCCTACCAATTGAGAGGAATATATTAAAAAACTTTCTTGACTCCCGAGAGCAGAAGCAGTATAGTTTCACCAATTCACGACTAGATAGGTAGTGATGAAAAACGAAAGAATCAAACTCAAGGAGGCCAGTTATGGCGAAGATTTATAACACTATCGAAGAACTGATTGGCAATACCCCACTTATCAGGATCAACAAAATGAATCGCGGGGGAGCGGAGGTAATCGTCAAGGTGGAGTCGTTCAACCCAGCCTCCTGCGTTAAAGAGCGAATCGGGCTAGCCATGATCAATGCGGCTGAACGCGAGGGCAAGATCAAGCGTGGCGCACTGATTATCGAGCCGACGAGTGGTAACACGGGAATTGGACTCGCCTTGGTTTCGGCCGTTAGAGGATATCGACTCATTCTCACGATGCCAGAAACAATGAGTGTTGAGCGTCGTAAGGTTCTCCAAGCATACGGCGCGGAGATTGTGCTAACGCCGGGGTCTCTCGGTATGAAAGGGGCTGTCGATAAGGCGGAAGAAATTCATGCCAACACGCCGGGTTCGTTCATCCCTCAGCAGTTTGACAATCCTGCGAACGTGGAGGCGCATCGGAGTACAACAGCGCGTGAGATCCTCCGAGATACGGATGGTAAGGTTGATGTATTCGTCGCAGGCGTTGGAACGGGAGGAACCATTTCTGGTGTCGGTGAAGTCTTGAAGGCAGAGGTGCTTGGTGTGGAGATTATCGCGGTTGAGCCCGCGGCATCGCCTTTGCTTTCCGGGGGAAAGCCTGGGCCTCACAAGATTCAGGGTATCGGCGCGAACTTTATTCCGCGAAACTACAATCCGAAAGTTGTCGATCAGATTATCACGGTAACGAACGAAGAGGCTGGGGACACCGCCCGTCAAGCAGCTAAAACAGAAGGTCTGCTCATCGGAATTTCGTCCGGTGCCGCGCTGTCCGTCGCCCTCAAACTCAGCCTTGAGTCCAAATACAAGGGAAAAAGAATCATCGCCCTGCTTCCTGATAGCGGTGAACGCTATCTCTCAACTTGGCTCTTTGAAAGTTAGAATAGTATTCTCCACACTTCATCATTCATATTTAACACTTAACTCTATCGGAGTCATCCATGAGCAATAAAAAATATCATATAGAAACCCTCGCATTACATGCCGGACAAGTTCCGGATCCTACAACTCAGGCATGCGCCGTTCCGGTATACCGGACGACGGCGTTCAACTTTAAAAGCGCCAAACACGGCGCCGACCTTTTTGCCTTGCGCGAGTTCGGAAATATCTACGCTCGGATCATGAATCCCACTAACGACGTGTTGGAGCAGCGTCTGACTCAGCTTGAAGGCGGAGCCGCAGCACTGACGCTCGCTAGCGGAACGGCAGCGATCTATTTTGCTATCACCAACATCTTACGTGCGGGAGATGAGTTAGTTTCGGCTTCAAACCTTTACGGCGGCACGTATGTACAATTCGATTCTATTCTGCCGCAGAGCAACATTCAGGTACGGTTCACACCCGTCAACGACTTTGAGGCGGTTGAAGCAGCGATCAACGAAAAGACCCGTGCGGTCTACATTGAAAGCGTCGGCAACCCCGTTCTCGAGATTGCCGACATCGAGCGTTATGCGGAGATCGCGCACAAGCATCATCTGCCGCTTATCGTGGATTCCACCTTTACGCCTCCCACGCTGCTTCGTCCCATTGAGTTCGGTGCGGACATCGTCATCCATTCACTATCGAAGTGGATTGGCGGTCATGGTGTCGGCATTGGCGGTATTGTTATCGACTCCGGAAGATTTGATTGGACGAATCCTAAATTCGCTCTGTACAATGAACCAGACCGAGGCTACCACGGCTTGCGCTTTGCTCACGACTTGGGGGCGATGAACCCGCTCGCATTTATTATGCGTCTGCGCATTGTTGGACTCCGCAATCAAGGACCTACACTGGCTCCTGATGCGGCTTGGCAGTTTATCCAAGGTGTTGAGACCCTGCCACTTCGCACCGCGAGGCACTCTGAGAACGCGCTGAAGGTGGCGGAGTATCTGAAGGGGCATCCGAAAGTCGCGTGGGTTCGCTACCCTGGGCTTAAAGGCGATCCTTCGTATGCGCTGTCGAAGAAGTATCTTTCCAATGGTGCTGGCGGCATGATCGTGTTCGGTTTTAAAGGCGGAGCAGAGGTGGGGCCGAAGCTTGTGGACGGCATTCAGCTCTTCAGTCATCTCGCCAACGTCGGTGATGCGAAGAGTCTGATCATTCATCCTGCTAGCACGACCCACTCGCAACTCAGCGAAGGCGATCTGGCGGCAGCCGGTATTACACCAGAAATGCTGCGTCTTTCAATCGGCCTCGAGCATATCGACGATATCATTGGCGCACTCGACGATGCACTTAAGCTGGTGTAGACCCAGACAAATTTGTTTACAAGAGTGAGGAGCAGTCGGCGAAGAGGGAGCCGGTGCCGCTGCTGGCCAAAAATGACCAAGCGATCGGCGCGTTAGTCCAGCCTGAATAAATGCTATTTGCACCGCCTTCGTAGAGGTCGCCGCCACCCCAGGCGTTCGCCTCTATATCGTACATTCCCCGCCAGCAACCTGCGAAGCGTGGATCTGGTGAAACATCCTGAATCTGGGCTAAAAAGCCGAGGAGACGTTGTGCGGCATCTCCGTACGCAGCTTCTCCGCTCCATGTGTGTAGGTGGAGCAGTGCCAAGGCTGCCCAGTTATCGGTATAGATGAGATCGGCCAAATGCGGCGCTATCGGTGTTTCGCGGTGCTCGGAGGGGAAATGGCCGTCAGGGAACTGGCTGTTCAGTAGCGTTTTTCCTGCTTGGTGCGCTACCGCCCCAGCGGGGCTGCCAGGGATGTGGTGCGCGACGACCGATGCTGCCAATGCCAGATAGGCGTATTCCGAAAGGGGCCAGGGGCGTGTGAGCTTAGGTGCGAGGCGATGTACCTGCTGCGAAACGGGGGGGCCTTTGAGTGCCAGCGGGAAATAGGCATCGATCACATCGCGATACACGTACTCTGGATCAGCGGCTGCGGCGTGAGCCAATGCCATGCAGGCGAGCCCACACCAATGGGGGTTGACCACCAATCCCCTCATCGGGATTCCTTCGGTCGGGTTACCCTCATTTTCCCAGCCGATCTCGTTCAAACGTTCGAGATATGTGCGGATGTGGTGATGCATCGTGCGTGCCGTTTGAATGGCGAGCGGTTTGAGGTCCGGGCGGCCATTCTCAGCCAGCTTGAGGAGGAGAATGATCACCCAGGCATTGTCATCCGTGTAATAAACCCCTTGGTTTACGGGGTTTGACCAACCCCAGAGGCCAAAGGAGTCTTTCTGTTCGTCACGCTGGCGTAGCCCACTACGTTGCGTCAGGTAGGCGAGGATATTGTCGGTTACATCGCGCAACGCCGGCCGGTTCAGGGCATCGGACGCGAGATCGAAGAGCCAGGCTGTCTGTACACAACAATCAGCCCGTCGGTGTTCCATTGCGACCACGTCGTCGCCAATACGGCTGTAGCAGGGGAACGATGTGAGCATTTCCTCTGCGGCGGCATTGTCGTTCGTGCGAGCCAGACGTTCCGCCACGCCCCAGAAACCGTCTGCAGGGCGCATAATACCAGAATTTATAAACCAGCTAAGATTGCGGTCGACTGCTGTCAGTGAGTGCTTGCGCGAAATCATATTATGAACTCCTACTAAAAAGCTACTGCAGCTCTTTGCTATTACACCCCGTTTCCCTACGGTGTTTTTTGTGATACCGTGTTGGGCGTTGCTATGGTACAATTGCGCCTCAGTCAGGTCGTTGATCCTTCCTTCAGTGAGGCGTGAACGACCGGGAGACGGGCAGGAAATACAGGAAAGAGGTACGGATGACTCGATTAACAAAGTGGCTTATCAATTGTGCGGCGTTGGTAGTCCTTGTCTTTGGCATGAAGCTTGCCGCACCGATGATCACTCAGGTGCTGGTTATTCTTTTTCTGGCGATTGTCATATCGCCGATTTATTATCTGTTTCGTAAGTGGCATCTTCCCTCATGGCTTGCTCTGGCGATCATCATTGCGTCCATGACAGTGTTATGTCTCTATGCGGCAAATGTCGTTTTCTCGAAAGCGGTTTTAGACTTTACAAAAAAAATTCCGCATTATCATGCGCAACTGGCTCAGACGACATCGGAGTTCAAGGGGTGGCTTTGCAATCAGGATATAGAAGTGTCGGAGGTGCTCTTCGATGATGTTCTCAAGGTCGACAAGGCGAAGGTGTCGATGCTCGTGAAGCAGGCTGGCGGGATCGTAGGATCATTTTTGAAATCGCTAATTCTGGTTCTGATCATTGTCTCGTTCATCTTGTGTGAATTACCCTTGCTTCCCGAGCAGGTCAAGAACCAGCGGTGGATGACGCAGTCACTCTGGGATAGGCTCATTCGGATTGTACTGGATGTACGGCATTACATGGGTATCAAGACGGTGATTAGTGCTGCTACGGGAATTTTCATCTACTTTGGGCTCATTTTTATGCACGTGGACTCTCCGGTGCTTCTTGGTTTTGTCGCTTTTATTCTTAACTTCGTGCCCGTGATTGGTTCGATTATCGCCGCCGTTCCCGCGGTTCTGATTGCGGTGATGCAGTATGATACCCTAAAGGGAGTTTATGTCATTGTCTTGTACGGCGTTGTTAACACACTGTTTGGCTATATTGTAGAACCGCGGTTCATGGGGTATGGATTCGGTGTGTCGCCTGTGGTCGTGATGTTCTCCATTATTTTTTGGGGCTGGGTTCTGGGGCCGATCGGGATGCTTTTTGCGGTTCCACTTACGCTGGCGATACGCGGTGCGCTCGGTTCCATGATGCGCGAACTCAACGAGGTGTAAACCTGGGCTCGAGTCGCGCGTGGCGAGTCGCAAGAACGGAGAGCGAGTTTTCCAACCCACATGCGCGATTGCAACCAGATGAAATCGCATCCCTCTAAAATTAGCGTGTAATCTTGATCGAAATATCGTCATCTTCAACGGCGGTTTCGACTTCTTCAGCCACCTGCGGTGTCTGGAATGTTGGCAAATACCGATAGTATACCATTAACTGTAAAGCAGAGAGACAAGTCATCTGAACACGGATACCGTCGCTGGTCTCTGCTTGAACGGCTACGCCTTTATCAAAGTGTTTACCCATGCTTTTTTCGCCGCCGGCGGAGCTGTGCTCCGATGCCGAAGGACTGTCCCAGTAGCCGATATCGCGTAGGGTTCCTTCCTGATCAGTATACACATCTTTCAGGACGGTTTGTTGCTTGATCAGCTCAGGCTGAAACTGTTTGTTCCAGCTCTTCCAGCGTTCTCCACCTGCATGGAATTTGGCTTGGGTGATGTAGTACCAATAATAAACTGGGGCACCACCACCACCATAAGGTTGTTTATTCCAGTTTTCGAAAGAATAAGTGCACTCATCGAGATAGGCGAGTGTAGCGGTGACTTCATTTTCTTTTGCTGCGCCGAGAAGCTGCATGCAGAGCACGCCGACCCCAGAAAGTCCGCCCCGTGCTGGACTGGTGTAGCCGAATCCACCGCTCGGAAGAGCGTTCTTCTTGAATCCGTTCACCGCATTTTTGTAGGCGACGTCGAGATTTTTTACCTCTAGATCGCCCGCCATGTGAGCCGCTTTAAGAGCCTGTGCGCACCAACCCATGTATGAGGTATCGTCTCGTTCCGTTTGGCGCATGTTGTAATCCCAGCCACCACTCGGATGCTGTCCGTCCACGATGTGTTTGAGTGCCTTTTCCGCTGCAATTTTGAGCATGGGAACTTTGGTTAACGTGTAGGCTTCGCAGAGGGCGTATGCGGCGATGGGATGGGCGTAGTTGCTACCGTCTCGGAATTTAAAAAGGCCATTGGCTTCTTGAGTGTCGACAAGGTAGCGAATGCCTTTTTCGACAGTCGGCCCGAATTCCTCGCAGTCGGGGCTAGGTGTTTCTCCGTGTGCCAGGAAAGACAGTAGTGCCATGCCGGTCATCGCCGTCGCCTGACCGGGCCACGCCCCGTTTTCCAGTTGTTTTGATTTTAGCCACCGGAGCGCACGCATCACCGTTGCTTCGCCAGCTTGCGAGCCGCCGAAAGCTGACAGAGCTTTGCCGCGCTGCCCGGGAGAACGGGAGCCGACAATGCCACGCATGACAATCGGGCTTTTGACAATCGCAACGGAATTCATCTCGGCGGGTTTCGGTGAAAGCGGTTCGTTGTTGGCAACATCGGTGATCTGTGGATTGAACTTATCGACGGGGCCGTCGAATTGGGTGTCAAGCGGTTCGAATTCAACCTGCTCTTCTGGAGGAGGGGCTTCGATTTCGGGAGCTTCGGTTGGCTCGATAACTTCCACAGCAAAGGTCTGATCTTTGGATTTGACGTTTGATTGGAGTGTGAGCAAGAAGCCAATACAAATTACCGGTATCAGGACGGCAAGAATAGGCCCCGCCATAAGCTGTATCTGAAGCTTTGCAAATTTATAGTCGCCACTATCTTTGGGCTGGTTGAGGCCATTAAACGTTTTGACGACGCGTTCTTTGAATGTAAGCTCTTCGAAAAGCTTCATCATTTCGTTGTAGGCGCGGTCATGCTGAACGGGCTCTTGGATCGGGTCTGTTTCTTCACTCATCTCAATGTCCTGTCTGTTAAAAATGTGCCTGCTGCGGTGGATTTTGACGGTGTTTCGATAATGTCTACACCATTAATACGAATGAAGATACGGTTTTCTTAGTGAGGGAAGCATTTTTTGTAAAATAAATCAATAGCGTGAGTTCTAGAAGGAATTATTTTAATGTAAAGCGTTAGAGGCAAGATGCTTATCAAAGGCTATGAAAAATCATAAAAAAGTGCATGAAGGCTCAGTTTTACCTTGCTTGCGCTCTATGCCAAGTTTTTCTGCGCTTCACGGTAATATTTAAAGAAGGCTTCAACGATGTTGTCAACCGTTGTTTCTGAAATGGGAATACTGACTTCTTCTGAATTTTTTAAGGTAGCCGTCTTTTTAATGATGCGCAGCCCTTTCCGTTCGTGCATCTTGACTTCAATCAGGGGGACGATGGCGGTCGGCAAAGACTGGCGCGTTACGCGAAATGACATTTCTTCGGTCGTTCCATGCATGATGGTGATTCCGCAGGCGGCGCGAGTTTCCTGTGAGCAGATCGTTCGGCCGGTATCCGAAAGCTGTTGAGCGATTGTTGAAAAGGCAGGTCTGAGTATATTCGCGATGAAGGCAAGGAACTCGGCCTCTTCCTGTTCTGCGCGTGTGCTCTGTGATCTTGCGGCTCCATTTACGAAACGGAGCCGCCAATTGGGTAGTGTCATAGGTGTCTCTTTAATGCTGCGGTGTGTTGGCTAAAGCACGGTATTGTATCAAAAGCCGCTTGATAAGCAACACTGAGCTGACACCCGTGACGGCAATTCTAATTATGGTCACAACTCATGGATACGGCGCGCTCGGAGATCGCGCCC
>CAZKJH010000018.1:0-40071 GCA_964553035.1 uncultured Lentisphaerales bacterium
TGAAGTTTCATGTGTTTCATGGTTCCTAAATTACGAGTTACACCCAGAAACCATCTTCGGACGCGCCGCGCTTGAGCCAGTTGCTGTGAACGATGGCGTTCGATGGTGCTGACAGGTCGAAGGTTTCGTTCGTGACCACGGCGGTCAATGCGAATCCGGCGAGCTGCTGGTTCTCGGTGAAGTCGAGCACTGATGTTTGCGCAAGCGGGGTCTGTTGAGACTGAGCCGCATTGAGAAGAAGCGCCGCCGAAGAAGCGGAGCAAGTTATAAAGAGTGCTGATCCCACATCCGCCATTTCCGCTGAATGGGATAGCGAGTGATGCCCATCCGAAACTCGCTGGATTGAGGTAAAATTCCCATAGTCGTTTGCAAAAGTGGAAGCGTTGTTTTGCTCGTACATGGTTTACCTCAGGAGCAAGATGACAGCGTCGTTCGATAGCTTGACGGTGATCTGTTCGTTTTGGGCATCGGTACCACGAGCAATGACTTTGAGGAGGTTCCAGTCCTTTGAGTACATCCATGCAGGCGGCCAAGGTTGTGAAAACATTCGTCGTCTGCGGATTATCGTCTTCATGACATCTGTTCTCCGTAACGTTATGCCCATTTCTTTAAACTGTGGCAAGGGTAGCACAGCCATTTTCAGGAAGCAACCGGAAAGTTCAGACAAAAAATACCTGCAATTCGCATACTCACAATGGAACAAGCCGCGCTGTTATGGTAGTGTATGTACGTGAAAGAAATAGCAGACGCTACACTTGTTCCTAAGCGAAAATCTTCACGGCACAAAAACCATGGCAGAAAATTTGATACTGACACTGGATGAGCAACTCTGGGGCGAGGGGTTTTCCCGTCGATCATCCGAAAGTACCCCACTTTACATCTGTCGATACAACGGGCCGCGGAACGGAGAGGCAGTGACCGAACATCCGTACTGGGAATTGACTGCCGTTGTCTCTGGCCAGGCCGATTTAGTGAGCGACACCTCTATCTCGCTTTGCCCGGGATCTTTAACCCTATTACCCCCGGGGTTTCTGCACAGGGAATCCAGCCACGCCGATGTCGACACGATCTGGATCGGGTGTCAGGGCAGTCGATTCGAGGCACTGCCGCGCCATCCTGTCGTCATCCGTGACCTGCGTTTAGTCGCTGAATGCGAGCAGCTCTGGCTGCTCACACAGCAAGCTCAGAGCAGGGTCGGACCGGAGCTGGACGCTCGACTGACGATGCTGGTGGCGTTGATCCTGCGGACGCGAGACCTCTCGTTAACCAGGGAAAGAGGCGACATCCTTAATGACTTGATCCGACACATGCACGAAAACCTGTCGCAACCTCTACGCGTGGCGGATCTCGCTCAGCGTGCCGGTTGTAGCGAAGGGTACTTCAGCCGCATTTTTCGCCGCCGCACTGGACAGAGCGTAATCGAGTTTCTCAATGGATTGCGCGTGCAACAAGCCGCCCATCTCCTCGAACACACCGGCCTGACCGCCGGCGAAATAGCCGAGCGCGTGGGATTCTGTAGCCCATCCTACTTCAACCGCATCTTCCGTCAACGCACCGGCATGGCACCACAAGCCTACCGACACCAACTCTGAAGCGTTTTTAGTGCTTGCTTTTCTTGAATGGAAAAGCTAACTTTTGGCGACGTGTGCAGGCTTGCGTTGGCTTGCGATTTCGAACCTCTTTAATGAAGGATGGACTCCCGATGAAAACTCTATGGCAAAGTCTTTGTGAAACCTCAGAAGCGATGGCGCGTCAAGCGTTCCAAGACCTTAACTCGCTCACGGACTGGCAGCGTGAGCGCCCCCAGCGGCGAACCGAATTCATGCGGTCGCTCGGCCTCGACCCCCTGCCGGAACGCTGCCCACTGCTGGTGAGCGCTTACGGTGCCTTTCAGGGTCCGGGCTACCGTGCAGAAAAATTCGGATACCAGTTGTTGCCGGATTGTTGGAACTCGGGGACGCTGTATTTGCCTGACCCCTTACCGACCGGAAAACTTCCCGCCGTGCTGTACGTGTGTGGCCATGCGAGCATCGGTTCCTGGCACTATCAGTACCATCCCCAGCTTTGGGCGCGGCGCGGCTACGCCTGCCTGATCATCGACACGATAGAACAAAACGACAACCCGGGTGAGCATCACGGTTACGTTATGGATCGTAACGGCACGCGCGTGGCACTGGGTTACACGCCCGCCGGTGCCGAGGTCTGGAACGCAATGCGCGCCGTCGACGTGTTAGAAGCCGATGCGCGAATCGATTCCGCGCGCCTAGCGATCACCGGAGTTTCCGGAGGGGGTGCCTGTAGTTTTTTCACTGCGGCCGCCGACGAACGTCTCGGGTGCGTCTCCACGCTCTGCGGGATCAGTTCGCCTGTGGACGCGATCGTGAACGAAAATCTTAACGGACACTGCGACTGTATGTACACGCTGAACCTTTTTCAGCGCGATTCCGCGGAGGTTGCAGCACTCATCGCACCCCGGCCTGCGTTGTTCTGTTTTGCGGACGATGATACGCTGTTCGCGCCACAGGAGACCACCGCTTTGGTCGAGCGTGCACGCCGAGTCTATGCGCTTTACGGAGACACGGCCCTCTGCGGTCACGTCACCTGTGCGGGGCCGCACGGCGATCATCCCGAGTTTGATGAGGCGACCAGCCGCTGGTTTGACCGGCATGTAGCCGGCGACGAACGCCCCCTGCTCCTGCGGGGCGAGCGTGAGCAACCGGAATCCGTTACCTGCGTGTTTAACGGTTTGCCTCCACGTCCCAACCGTCTGCATCTGCTACCGGAACTGCTGTCAGAGCGGGGCGTTCTGCCTTTACCGAGAGATGCCAGTGACTGGCCACAGATACGCCAACAGGCAGTCGAACGGATGCCACCGCTAACGTCCGCTCCTGTAGAAGACACGCGCTGGGAAACGGATGGCGTTTGGACGTCGCCCAAGTCGATCCAACGACTCTATCGTGGCGTGGTGGGCGGCGTAGCCGTCCGGCTTCAGGTTCTGGAATCCCCAGACGCTTCCGCGTTGCTGCTCAGCATCGCAGGAGAAGGGGAAATTCATCGGCATGCGATTGCCCACAGTGCTGTTGCGCTGCAACTGGGCATGGCTGTCGGCGGGTTCGCGCCTCGCATGGCGGGCGCGGTTCTGGCCCCGCCGATGCCCGAGCACCTTCCCCCCGGTTCTTGGCTGCCTTCCAATCGAAAAATTCTCGACAAAGCTCTGATGCTGCTCGCCGGCCTCACCCCCGTGATGTTGACGTTGCAGGATCTTACCGTGCTTCTCGATTTCCTGTGTCAGCAGCCGGAATACGCTGGGCGAGATTTCTACCTGTACGGTCGCGGTGAAGGTGCCGTGGCGGCTCTCTATCAGGCGATTCGCGATGAACGCATCTGCGGTGTCGTGCTCGAAGATATGGTCAGCACCCACCAAGACGGCGCTCCAATCACCGGGATTCTGCGCGCTTTCGATATTCCTGAGGCCGTGGGGTTGATGGCACCGCGCAAGGTTCATCTGGTCAATGCCGGGCACAGCAACTGGAACTGGCCCAGCCGGGTCTATGAACGCTTGGGCGTGTCAGAACATTTCGCCGAGTTTGGTGACCTGCGCTCGGCATTAGCGAAATTGAGGAGCTAACGTTTGTGCTTGTTACTGTCGACAGAAAAAGATAAAATTTCAAACCATAGATTTCTGTTAACAGAAGTCACATAAGAAGTTCGTATGTGTTGGGCTGGTTTTTTGAGATAACATATACAGACCGTGATAAGGTTACAGGAAGTCGATTGTGGTAACTCATTCAAGAAGTCGCATACGGCGGGCGAGTATCTGAACAATCTACTACACGTCGTGAAAGGTTACAAAAAATGAAACGCTTAGGAAACACGGTACCTCCATTATAATCCGTTAAACAAACTCTGGATTTCCTCCATGCATAACCGAAACCTAAAAAATGCCGTCCTATGCTGTAGAACGGCTCTGATCGTTCTAGGTTTAGTGCTCTCCGCATCGGCCGCTTTGCCTCTCGTTCGAGAAGGCCAGCCCTTGGCAGAAATCGTGATTGCAGAGAATCCTCTGCCGCAGGTGACGCTTGCGGCCACGGAATTGCGCGATTATTTGCGCAAGATGTCCGGTGCCGAACTTGCAATCGTCACCACGCCCGGTGGAATCCTGACCCCGATTTACGTCGGTGAAAGCGAATTCACTCGGCAACAGGGACTGACCCTCGATGGACTCGACAAGGAAGGCTCCCGAGTCGTCGCAACGGATCGCTATCTGGCACTTTTCGGTTGCGACGCTATCTTTCCGTTTTATCCCCGTGACCATAAGGAGGCCTCTTCGCGGGACCGCCTTCTCAAGGAGTGGCAGGAATTTGTTGGTGAACCTTGTGGGTTTCCGTTCCTTGCCCTGTACGACCCTCGATATTACAATTCTGAATTCGGCTTTTCACTCTTTGATCCTAGCGGCACGCTCTTCGCAGTTTACGATCTTCTCGAACAGCTCGGGGTGCGCTGGTACTCGCCGCAGGAAGAACTCGGAAAGGTTTTTCCGAAAACAGCGAATCTCGGCGTTGCCGTCCAGGACCTCACTCGCAAACCCGCGTTCGAACGCCGCTTCCTGCGCTTCGGATGGGGATCGAATCGCGCAACGTTTTTGTGGTCCAAGCGCTTGCGGCTGGGCCTTTCCGAGCTGGCCTGGCTTTGCCACGGCACCTCGCTGGTTACTGAGTATAACAAGGAGGCGCATCCGGAGTACTTGGCCATTGTTGGCGGCCAACTGCAAAGTCAAGGTGACTACGGGCCGGGCCAATCGCGGCTCGCCCCCCCACTGCGCGATGCGATGATTCGCTTTGGCAACAAATTTTTCGATCGATATTCGGAACTGCGTCATATGTCAACCGGCCCTAACGATGGGTACACGGTCATCGATGACCGGGATCGCGATGCGGGGTGGATGCGCTCACGCTATGGAAGCCGTGGCGAGTTGTCGGATTACGTTTGGACTTTCGTGAACGAGGTGGCCATAGGTGTTGCACAGGCTCATCCTGAAAAGTATATCATGGGTCTGGCCTATTCTCGCTATCGCATGCCTCCTCCTGCGATTGAAACCTTCGATCCGGCTGTAGGCGTGACCTATTGTCAAACACGGGCGGTGGAAATGGTAGATCCGGAAGCCCGGCGAGTGGTCATGGCAGAGCGTGAAGCATGGCGGCGCAAACTGCCCTCGGGTGAGTTCTATCTCTGGGAATATTTTTTGTGGCATCGCAAAGGGCAGGCGTTATGGGGCGTACCGGTGATCTTTACCAAGCTCATGCAAGAGGATATGCGGTCGCTGAACGGACTGTCGAAGGGGGAATACGTCGAGGCATGGTCGTTGCAAGGCGGTGAGATGTGGGGACTCAACCATCTGACAATCTATCTGCAGGCGCGCCTCTACTGGGAACCGGATCTCGACCTTGAAACTTTGTTGGAAGAATACTACCGTTTGTTTTATGGGCCGGCGGCAGGGGAGATGCGCGAATTTTTTGAATATGCTGAGGAGGTCTGGATGCGCCCGGCACCACGCCAGACCGTGCTCATGGGCGAGGACGGTGTGCCAAAGCGGGAGGGCTTCCTGCAACTCGCCGATGTGCCGCGCTACTTCGAAATTCTCGAGCGGGCGCGGAATAAGACTGGTGATGACCCCTATCGCCAGCGCATTGACCTGATCGTTGGCGAGTGTTTGCCTATGCGGACGATGTTCGCATTCCAGGAATATTTTGATAAGGGGCAGGCGGCGGCCAAGGCAAAAGATGGCACAGCCGCAGCGGAAAACTTGGAACAAGCGGTCGCTCTCGCGCACGAAAACCGGGAACGGGCAAATGCTGCTTATGCGTTGGGGCAAGTGTACCGTGATCTTCTGCAAGATGAAGAACGAGCGTTGCAGGCGTTTTACACCGTGCTAAAGACTCTGATTGACGGCGCCGGATCTGCGGTGCGACTGCATGCCCGCATGGATGTCGTCGGCCTCTTGCGAAAGGCCGGCCGCTACGATGAAGCACTCGCGCTACTTGACGAAGACTCGGGAATGCAGCGGCACGACTACTGGTGGGCTCGCTCGCTCGCGGCTCGAGGACTCATTGCCGAAGCCCTCAAACAAAAGGACAAGGCCATTGCCTATTACCAAGAGGCAATGACTTTGCCTAACCTCGACAAATCTCAAGCGGACTGGTTCCGTAAACAACTGGAAACGCTTACTCCGTAAGAGAACGACGCATTATTGAACGCTAACCGCAGGGAGTACACGATGCACAACCAACGATTCCTTTTTGCACCACAGAGTCATCCCACAGTTTCCATACAACGACCGCGCTTGCGTGGGCGGACCGATGGTTTGGATCGGGATGTCGCACCACGCAGAACAAGTTATAGATCGCTCGTTCGATGCCTTTTTATGGCACTTCTAGGTGGGGTCGCTTGGGGTGGTGCTTGTCTCGCAGCGGATCCCGTACCTGCCGATCTGCCTCTTGTCCACGATGGCCAGCCCTTGGCCGAAATCGTGATTGCGTCGGATTCGCTGCCGCAAGTTAAACTCGCGGCTAGGGAATTGCGCGATCATCTGCGCAAGATCTCCGGCGTCGAGCTCGTGATCGTCACCAAGCCTGGCGGCGTTCTGACCCCGATCTATGTGGGCGAAAGCGAATTTACCCGGCAACAGGGACTGACCCTCGATGGCCTCGCCAAAGAAGGCTACCGGGTTGTTGCCACGGATCGATATCTGGCCCTTTACGGACGCGATTCAACCTTCCCACTCTACCCCCGCGGCTACAAGAACGCTTCGGAACGCGAACGCCTCCTCAAGGAGTGGCAGGAATTTACCGGTGAATCGTGGAATTTTCCGTTTCTGGATTTGCATGATCCACGCTATTTTAATGACGAACTCGGTTTTTCGTTTTTCGATCCCAGCGGCACGCTTTACGCCGTGTACGATTTCCTCGAACAGCTCGGGGTGCGCTGGTACCTGCCGGATGAGACGCTCGGCACGGTCATTCCGCAGCAGCCAGATCTGGCAGCGATTGCGCAGGACACGACTCGAAAACCCGTGTTCGACTGGCGGTTCCTGCGAGTCGGCTGGGGAGCGCATACGCCGACGCTACTCTGGTACAAGCGGCAGAAACTAGGTGTTTCGGAGATGGTCTGGATGTCCCATGGCACGCCGAACGTGACTCGCTTTACACGGGATGAACATCCAGAGTACTTTGCACAGGTGGGTGCTGGCCGCGTGTTGCCACGGCTTGCGCCGCCGTTACGCGATGCCATGGTCCGCTACTGTGATAAATTCTTTGACCGTTATCCAGAACTTCGTCATGCATCGGTCGGGCCTGCCGACGCCTTCACCAGCATTGACGAACGTGATCTAGCGGCCGGCTGGTTGCGCGAAGAGCAGGGATCCAATGGACGACTTTCGGACTACGTCTGGACGTTCATCAATCAAGTAGCCGCTGGCATCGACACCCTGCACCCGGACAAAATCGTGATGGGGCTGGCTTACTCCTTTTACCGCCAACCACCCACCGATCTGGAGCGGTTCCATCCAAATGTCGGCGTGACGTATTGTCAGCACCGCAGCGACTTGCGTGATCCGGAGGTGCGCCAACACATTTTCGCAGAACGTGATCGCTGGCTGGAAATGATTCCGTCTAAGGAATTTTTCGTGTGGGAATACTTTCTGTGGCATCATAGCAAAAGTCAGTTGCAAGGCGTGCCGGTAATTTTTACGCGTATCCAGCAGGCTGACATGCAGGCGCTGAAAGGAAAATCGCGAGGTGAGTACGTGGAAGCGTGGCCGCTACAGAGCGGTGGGTCATGGGGTCTCGACCACTTGACGATGTGCCTGCAAGCGCGGCTGTACTGGGAACCAGACCTCGATCTGGAACGCTACCTCGACGAATATTACCGGTTGTTCTTCGGCCCCGCTGCGGTGTCGATGCGCGAATTTTATGAATTCGCGGAAGAAGTCTGGATGCGACCGGATTCTCGTACGATCAGCCTCGCCGGCGGCTTCCTGCGTCCGGCCGACGTGGTACGTTTCTTCGCTATTCTGGATCGAGCTTACACCGCAGCCGGCGCCGACACGCTGTATGCGCAACGGATCGCGGTGATCCGTGCCGAATGCGCGCCGATGCGCGAACTTCACGCCCAACTGACGCGCAACGGACCTGACTTCAGCGCACCGCGCGTGAAGACCGAGCCCGTCTTCGACGGCCGTCTTGACGAATCGTTCTGGCGCGATGCTTCCGGAGCATTTCAGGATCCGCATTATCCGATGCGCGATCTGAAAAATGGCGGAGCTGTCGCAGTGGGAACCACGGTCTTACTCCGGTGGGCGGACGACGATTCTGGCCTCTACGTGGGGGTGACCTGCGAAGAACCCAACATGGCGGCGATGAAGCCATCGCCGTCCATCGAGGATTCGACCAGTCTCTACGACGGCGATTTTGTCGAACTCTTTCTTGAACGTCCTGACCGGGCACCGTTCAAGATCGTGGTCACCCCGCTGGGTGCGACGTTGACCCAGGCCACGGATCCTGCTGTTGTTCCGGGCGGAACCGCCTGGAATCCGAAGCTCCGCCTGGCGGTCGACCAGCACGCAGAAAGCTGGGACGTTGAGTTGTTCGTTCCCCGTGAAGGCCTCGACGGAGCCGAGCCGCCCGATTCACAGCAGCCCTGGGGCATCAACGTCTGCCGCTCCCGATTTCCAAGCGGAACGCCGGAAAATAGCGCTATCGCGCCAACGGGCGGGCGTTTCTTCATGCCCGCCTACTTCGGCAACCTCCGCATCGAATAATGTGGTTCACCTGATAGCCAGCACTCTAGTTGCGCCAAAATTCCTTCGGCATCGCCATGATAAAATTGTTCGTCTTTCAGAATTCAGTAACTAATATCAAACAACATTTCGGAGCAAAACCAATTGTCTGGGTCCCGGCCTGGGGCATATCCAAGCTTCGTAAGCGTGGCGGCCAGTTTACCGGCGTGATTAACGGTGCCGCCACTTGGTTTGATGACTGGTACGCACACGCGCTGTCGGAGGACACCGTCGTCAAATTGGCCGACTTGGGCGTTAACTTGGTCATCCTTCCGTTTTCCCTCGGCGGCGATGCCCAAGCGGAAAAGGCGGAGCGCGATGATTTTGAGCGCACAACCGGCTTTCTCCACAAGCACGGAATCGTCTCATTGCCTTATCTGCAATATCAAAACATCCTCCAGGAAGCGTTTACCTTTGATAATACCATTTGGAAAATTGCACTAGACGGCACTCGCAAGCAATACAGCTATTGGCGGCGAACGCCGTGCCAAGCTTCCCCACAATTCCTCGACTATTTCAAGGGATTGGTCTCCGCTGCGGTCGCGCGTGGCGCAGATGGAATCTGGATCGACAATACCCATTGTGTGCCCTGTCGCTGCGATTTGTGCATTGAAAAATTTAAGCAATGGCTGGACGCAAATCGAAGCAATCTGTTGGATGAACTCTACTTTGAAGATTTTTCTCAGATTGAAATGCCGCCGTTTGCCGGGGGGATTGATCCCATCGCTCAGGCCCTGTTGGATTTCAATTGCCAACTAAACCTGGATGTCCTAGAGCAAATCAAGTCGCACCTGGTCGCAATCAAGCCGGATGCCTTGTTCAGCTCAAATCCCGGGATTGAGCGCGGCAGCAGCAATTACAACCGTGGCGTAGATTTGAGGCCGTTCCTTGGTATGCACGACCTGATGTATCTGGAAAACAAATTCTTCCCAGGAGTTTACGAGGGCCAGACCAGCGGCAATTTTCACGGATTCATTAGTTGCGAGGCAGCCGGAACTCGAGGCATTCCCGGCGCGTGGAAGCGGCATGATTTCGACGCTACCGCTGCCACGCAAATCACGGGCATGCCGGAAACAGAAGAAGAAATCCGACAGGTAATTTTTGAGGCCACCGCCTGCGGTGGCGTGCTGGGCATGTTCTGGGCCATCCGATCGCGTCCGGAACACATGTGTGAAAAGCCTGAAGACTTTTTGACAATGTATTTCGAGCATCCGGCTATTTATAGCGGCATGAAAAAGACCCTAGACTTTGTGCGCACACTGCCGGTATTCGGTGATTCCCAGAATAGTGCCAACATTGCCGTGTTGCATCATCGCGCGAGTCTGGCATTCGACCCCGAGTCTTCTTGGCCGGCGCGACACGTCATGGAGGAATTGCTGCATACCAGCGGTCTTCCTTACAATGTTTTATTTTCCGAAGACTTTTCTGAGAAAGCCAGCGCATATAAGGTTATCGTCCTGCCCAGTATCAGTGCCATGAGTGATGAGGATGCTGGTGCCATAAGACATTACGTTGAAAATGGAGGCAAGTTGCTGACACTAGGTGATTGCGGTCTTTACACCGACAAAATGCAGGAACGTCCAGAATTTATCTTGCACGATATCTTGGACATCAGCCGGTTCAAACGGGGCAACAATTTTGTTTTCTCCCAGTACGGAGTGGGTCGTTGTGCATCCCTGCCTTTGGCCGGGAAGTTGGATAAAATCATCAACAACACCATGCAAGCTGGTCCCAATATGTTTTTCCCCGCGTGGTATGACCATCACGTGGATATGATCAAGGCACTGGATGAATTACTGGGTTCTGATCGGCAAATCAGGATCGTGGCACCAGAAGATGTCTGTGCTACGATCCGGCGAACGGAATCGGGCGCTACTGCCGCGCATTTCCTGGCCTATGCGCCTGTCTCTTGTAAAACGTCGATAAAGGTTCGAATCAATGCCGAGTTGGCGCGATCAGAAAAAGCGGTATGGCACACTCCTGAAGGAGGCATGCAAACCGTCAAACCGGTCGTGTCGACGGCAGGGTATCATGAATATGAATTACCCGGATTTGACGATTATGGTGTGTTAATTATTGACCCCTAAAAAAGAAAACTATGATCACCCCACTATCAAAGAAAATACTCTTGTCTGGAATGCTTCTAGGATTCGTAACCGGAGGTCTACGAGCCGAAACGCTGGTGCTGGCGGAGCAGGGCGTTTCCGATTATCAACTGGTCGTTCCCGGGGATTCACCAACCCCTGAGATTGACAGTGCGCTTAAGGAAACCGCCCGCCTCATCCAGACTGCGTTTCACGTCAATGGAGCTGATCTGCCCATTGTCTCAGAAACGGAACGGGATCCGAAGAAGCCGGCAATCTTCCTCGGCAATACGCGTTTCGCACGTGATGCCGGTGTCGAGATCGCTAAACTGCAGGGCTGGGGGTATGTGCACCAAGTCGTCGGAAGCGATCTCATTCTCGCCGGACGCGACCATACAGCACCGGAAGATCCCACGGCGAAACGCAGACAGAACTGGGACCGAGTAGGAACCGCCCGAGCGGCGACCGATTTCCTCCGTCAGTACGCAGGGGTGCGCTTCTTGTATCCTGACCTGCCTTCGTTTATTCCAATTGCTAGTGCTAAAAGCATTGCAGACTGGGAAAAATCGCCGGCTGTCGAGTTTCTGCCAACACCTGTGATCGCCGTGCCCAACGATCTCAAGATCGTATTCACCCCTCGCATCGACTGGAATACGGGGTATCCGGAGGGAGGTGCTTTCTTCGATATCGCCAACAACCGCTTCCCACGCGTCGACACGATCTTCGGGTGCCATACCTACGCACGCGCCGCTCCCGTAGAGACGTATTATGAAACCAACCCAGAGTTCTTCGCTCTGGTGGGCGGTAAGCGCCTCAACGCCGACCAATACTGCGTGTCGAATCCGAAATTTCAGGAATTGTTGTTTCAGGATATGTGCCGTTGGCTAGACTTGGGCTTCAAAACGGTGGATCTTGGCCAGCCGGACGGCTTCCGCGCCTGCCAGTGCGAGGTCTGCAAGACGCTGTTCGATACCGGTGACGACTGGAGCGAAAAACTCTGGATCCTGCACCGCAACCTCGCCGAACGCATTCTGGAAAAATACCCGGATCGCTTCGTGGCTTTGATGGCCTACATTCTCACCGAACAGCCGCCCAAGAGCTTCAAGACCTTCCCGAAGAACGTCAAGATTATGCTCTGCGGAACGAACGAGAAGGACATTGAGCCCTGGCTCGACTACAAGGTTCCCGGTGGGTTCACCAGTTATATCTACAACTGGTGCCCAAACCTCGGCTCCCGTTACACCCCCATGCGCACCCCACGCTACATCGAAACACAGGTTCGAAGACTCGCCAAGCAGAACATCGATGCCATCAACCGCGATGGACCCGGACAACTCTACGGACTCGAGGGACCAGTTTATTACACCATGGGCCGCCTGTTCGATGATCCAGAGAATCTTCAAGCGAAAGATCTGGTGAACGAATTCTGCGGTGCCGCTTTCGGCAAGGCTGCAGGTGCCATGCTTCGCTTTTACGACCGCCTATACCACAACATCGAACTCTACTCGGAATATTTGGGTACGCGCTGCCCGGGCTGGTCTTATCGGGATATCTATGGGCGAGGCCACAAATACATCTCTGATCCGTTTCAGCTTTTGGGCTTTCTCTATACACCGGAATTGCTCGAAAACATGGAGAAAGACCTTGCCGAAGCCGAAAAGGCGGCAGATGCCCCGCGTGTAAAAGCCCGCTTGCTACTGGTGCGTCGCGAGTTCGATTATTTGGTTCATCTCGCCAACGTTGTGCATCTGTATCGCGCGTTCCAAATTGCGCCGAAGATAAGCGCAATTCGCGATAGCTTGCTGGATGCGATTGATCAACGCAACGCCTTTATTGCAACCTTGTACGGTGCAGAAAACAACCGCGCTCTGACGGATGCAGGCTGGAATTTGATTCTCTTTCCGTTCGGAGGACATGATGCCAATCATCTTCGTCTGGCGTACGACGGCTATCAGGAGCCGATGAAAAATACCTGCTTCAACTGGGATACGGCAGCGATGCGCGCTGGCCCGCCCCCGGACGCTAAAAAACTTGCAATTTCGTCTACGACGGCACCTGTGACGCTCGATTCCCCCGCTTGGGAAAACGCGGCTAGCGCTGAATTATCGCCCCTACCGCTCAGCAGCACACTGTCTCAGGAAACAACCTTTCGCATGCTCTACGATAACGATACCGTGCATGTTCGGATTGCATGCAGTCTGCGCGGCGCACAGGCTGGGGCTGCGGAGTCCGTGCTCTTGTTCCTGACCCCCGAATCCGGCAAAGAGATCTCGTACGGTTTTGCAACGGGTCCGAATTCCAGCACACGCACAGATGCAGCCAGCGGTTTCATCACTGATGTAATGGATCCGCGCTACGGACAATATGACACCGACTGGAAAGGGAACTGGACCGTTGAAACAAGACGCGATGCTCAAGGTTGGATAGCTCTGTTCCACATTCCGATTTCCACATTGGGCGTGGAAGCACTCGCACCGGAGACCCGGTGGCGTATGAATGTCGCCCGTATTCACGCGCCGGAACCCGGTCGTACCGAGCGTGCACTCTGGTCATCAAATCCGCAGACACGTGAATTTGAAGATCGAGCTCTCTTCGGGGAAATTGTCTTCTAAGTGATCCCTGATGGTCTATAGTCTAGGAAAACCAGAGCATCTTGTGCATGGCAGAGTGTTCCCTTGGACTGCCCTGCCTCCCCGAAAGACGCAAGTTGAAAGACCCGGATACTCCCTCACGACTCACAACTCGCAACTTCTTCTGTGACTGCGACTGATTTGCACATCGCAAAAGAAAATTTTTTTTGCGTTCCGGGTGCGGTAATGTTATTATATGGGAATTCACATGGGAGGATCAAATCATGAATACGAGTCGTCTGACATCTAAATTCACAACCGCGATTCTTGCGGCGAGTTTTCTCATGGTGTCCGCGTTGAGTGGGCAGGCCGCGACCTATCGCTGGACGGGAGGCGGATCCGATGATTTCTGGTCAACCGTCGGCAACTGGGAGGTCAACTCGGGTAGCTGGGTTCCGGCCGCGACGGCACCTGGAGCTGGCGACGTGGCCATCTTGGGTAACGCTACGGCGACTGATGAAGCGCAGGAGGTTATCCTGAATAACAATGTGGCAATCCTGCGGCTCGAAATGGAAGCCACCGGCAACCGAGATTACGTTATTTCCAGCTCCCCGAATGATGCGTATACGCTTAGCCTGACGGCAGCGATTTGGGTGTCGGCGTTCGATCAAGCCGCCGGTGCAACCTGTGATTTGACTTTGCGCGTTAAAATGGATTTCTCTGCTGCGAGCAGCACATACGCTCGCCTGTACAGCACGGCGCACGCTCGCGTGATTGCGGAAAGGAAGATTACCACGTCTGGGGCAAAGAACGCAGAGACGCTTTACCTTTACGGAAAGGCCATAAATCCCGGTGCACCCGGCCCAGGCGGTATTCTGGAACTCCGAGTACCCATAAGCCCTTTCCGTCTTACCATGAACTTCGGCGCGGTCCTGCTCTTGAACTACGAAGGTGAAGATCCCGTGGTTACAAGCAACATCTCCCTTAACTCGTATTCATCCATCTGGGTGCAGCGTAGTGCGAGCATCGCTGGGGGGCTATGGTTCAGTACACTACCTACAGTATACGTTCGTGCCTATCAGGCCGGTGATTCAAATATTGTTCTCAATGTAACGGACTTCCAGCGCGGAGGCAACTACGATATCGGGCCGTCCCTTCCGGAATCATCCGCGACATTCACCCTGACCATTCAAAACATGAACGGGCCGTCCACCTCCGGTACGCACGCACCTGATATGAATCTGGCATCGAACACGGTTTTGGTTCTTGGGCGTGACCAGACGCTGCCCACGAGCATGCAAGTGCTCCCCAGGATTTACGGCGCAGGTGCCGTGATGAAATCGAAAATCGCTCCGAGCTATCTCGCAACGAGTACGATCGGCATGACCAATACGTATACGGGCGGAACTTTTGTCAACGACGGAACCCTGAAATTGATTGATGGCTATGTTCCGGTTACGGTCGGTTCGACGACGACTAACTACTTCTTCGGTCAGATCGGCCCGGGTCTATTGTCGTTAGGCACAAACGGCATATTCGATCTCAATGGCATCGACCAAACAGTCAGCACCCTGCAAGGCGGGGGTAAGGTCTTGTTGGGTGGCGCAACGCTGAGCCTGACCAACGGGGTCGCGCCGGGAACCAACGGCGTTGGTACGTTGACGATCGCGGAGACGGGAGAGTTAACCATAGTGGGTGGGACGAGTCGGTTTGATTTCACGTCGAACACGGCCGTTTTTGATCGCGTGGTCTTGACCGAAGCTGCACAGTTGACGCTTGCCGGAGCACTCGTAGTCACCGCACCGTCGGACTTCAGCGAATATGGCTCAGGACGTTACACGCTATTCGACTTGAACGGTGGCGTTTTGGTGGGTGCCTTCTCAACGATTATTCCGCCCGACGGTATGGCCGCCGAGATCGACGACAGCAGCGGAGACGTGGTCTTGGTTCTGCGCATGAGCGGGACGATCATTGTGGTACGCTGACGTTCAATCAGTTGATCTAAAAGAATAATCATGGTGAAATATAACACAGTAAAATGTTGTTTGGCTGGGTTCGCCATGATAGGCCTAGGAATACGTATTGTTTCGGGGGCAGAGATGCTCCTCGTTGAGAAGGGTGTTAGCCAGATGCCGATTATTGTGGCGGCGGATGCCTCGGCAGCCACCACTAACGCGGCTCAAGAGCTGTCCGCGTATATTCAAAAGATAGCGGGGGCCAAGCTGCAGATTCTTGTCGGGCCAGTTAATCCCACGCCTGAGCGTGCGATCTGGATTGGCATACATCCTAACCTCAAAGAAGTTTTTCCCGATGCAAATTTAGAATTCAAACACCCAGAGGAGATCCTGCAGATCTGCAATGGGCAGCATCTCCTGATCGCTGGTCGCGATCGTAGGGTGGGGGATAAGCAGATTGAATCTGGAACCGCGAATTCGGTGTACACGTTCCTGCAAAAAAACCTCGGCGTCCGTTGGCTGTGGCCGGGTCCGTTGGGTGAGGACGTTGTCAAGCGGGAGACCATCGCCTTCGCCCCGTTCGAATACCGATTCACACCGCCCTTTCGCCAGCGTGATCTGTTCCACCGTACCAGCGGTGCCATGCTAGAGTGGAATCGGTTTCAGCGTTGCGAGCTCGATTCGTTTTGGGTCACCGGCGGTCACGGATTCCCACGCTGGTGGAATGATTACCACGAGGAGCACCCCGACTACTTTGCGCTTCAGCCAGACGGCACCCGCAGCGGGTATCCCAGTCCGGGCAATGCTAAACTCTGCGAGTCCAATCCAGACGTCTGGCGTCAGTGGCTGACCAACGCAACGGCGGCGTTTAACCACGACCCCACACTCCAGACCTTCCCAGCTTCGGCCAACGACGGATCGAACGGCGGCATCTGCGTGTGCGACCGTTGTTCTGCCTGGGATCATCCCGACGGCAGCCTCTGGATGCTGAACTGGGCGAACGGTTCACAAGAGCACGTGGCCATGAGCGACCGCTACGTCACGTTTTGGAATCATCTGGCACGTGGGCTGAAGAAAAGTTTTCCCGAGCGCGACCTGTACGTGGCTGGCATGGCCTACGGCCCAAGCAAGCCGGCACCGATCGCCACGAAGCTGGAGCCGAATATTTTGATCGGCTACGTGGGGCATTTTCCCTTCGCCCCCCCAGCCGCAAGACAGCAGGAAAAAGACCAATGGCAGGCCTGGTCCAAGGTTGCTCCCCTATTGATCTACCGTCCTAATCTTTTCTACTATTCCGGCGGATGGCATGGTCTGCCTACGCTCGTTCTGGACGATACAATCGAGGACTTCCGCTTTTTGGCAGAGCACAGCGGCGGCGGCATCACGGTTGACGGTATGACGACTCACTGGGCGACGCAGGGCCCCCAGTATTACCTGATGGCCCAGCTTGCATGGGATCCTCTTCAAGACGGACAGGCCGTGATCCAGGACTATTACCAGCGTGGCTTTGGCCCGGCTGCTGAATCGGTCCGCGCCTACTTCGCGCTGATGGAAGAGGCGCACAAGGGCATTTTACAGACCCCGGATTGGCGAAATTCCATGGGCGTCATCCGGAAGGTTCTGGCCGACTGCATTGCGGCACAATACAACACTGCACGCTTGGACGAAGCGGATCGTTTGCTGAACGAAGCGCGAACCAAGACAGCGGACGGGTCTGTCTACCGGCAGCGAGTCGATTTCGTTGGCATCGGCCTTGAATTCACACGATTGCTCGTGGATACGTTGGACGCGATGACAAGCGTCCGCGAAACGGGCGGGAAGGATACGACCTCAGTTCTGCGTGCCATTGATCTCTGCAAACAGCGTGATGCGCTGTTCGAGCGCGCTGGCGGGACGGCTCTGAATGCGTATCAGTTCAACACCACGTGGCGCGAAGGCCGCGGCCTAGTGGACTACCTTGGGCCACCTTCGGAGGCCTTCCGCAAAGCGGCGGGTCTTATCGGAACGTATCGGTGGACCGGTAAGGGCAATGGCAATTTGTGGGCGACGGCGGAAAACTGGGAGCGGCAGGAGGGGATAAACTGGATTCCCACAGCAAGCCCTCCCGGTGCTGATGACTTGGTCGTGTTGGGGGATCATACGGTCGCTGATGAACCCCAGCGCATCGCTCTGGGGCGCGACAGCACGGTACGCCGTCTCATTCTGGATGCTACCGGCGAACGTTCGTATCACATCGTTAGCAGCGATGCGGGCGCACAGGATATTCTGGACTCCGACAGCGGCATGCTGTACCGCCTCCGTCTGGCAGACGCGAGTCCCTTGGAGCAAACTCTGCGGGCGGCCGCTGACCTGCATCTGGAAGTGGAAACCTTACTGACTGCAGGGAAGCCTGCCACGTTCCTTCTCAGTAGTACCAACGCAGCCCGAATTGTGGCCGAACGCCTTCTGCGTGCAGATAGTACGCTTGCCATTTCCGGAGACAAGACGCCGTCGTCGGGTTTGCTGGAACTACGTGCCCGTGCCACGGTGTCGCGTCTTTTCCTCCAAAATGAAGGCCGTATTCTGCTCAATGCCCCCGGTACTGTTTTGGATGCCGCGCTTACTCCCTCCGCCGGCACGCTTTTGCTGGCACGCGATGCGACGATCAGCTCGGTTCTATGTTTTGGGGGAACGGGCCATATCAGTCTCTTCGAAGCCGGCACCAATGATGTCACCCTGACCATCGGTGATCTCAGCCGTGGGGGGACGCTCTCTCTCGATCCGCCGACTGACGGTTCATCTGGGCGTCTGACGTTGAAGACGTCCGTCATTTCTGCGACGGGCGGTAATGTGCATGCGCCTACGATCCATACTGCCGCGAACACATTCGTTGACCTCACTCGCGACCAGGAATCCCCCATGCGTGTCGATCTCTCGGCGGGCATCCACGGTGCCGGTGGATTGATTAAGTCCGCACTGGGTGGGCGCAATTCCCACCCGGTGGGGCTCATCGGTGATCGCAACACCTACACTGGCGGCACAGTGATTGAAGCTGGTACGCTTAAGCTGCAACACGTCACCATTGCTGCGGATGGCACAATCGGCGGTGCACCGGAGGTGCCCTTTGCGGGTTGCCTGGGTTCTGGGCCATTGCATCTTGCGGCTGATGCCGGTTTTGACCTCAACGGACTGACCCAGCGCGTTCAGCGTCTCAGCGGTGCTGGAACCGTCATGCTCAATGGTGGGGAACTTGTGGTTGATGAGCCGACAACGAAGACCTTCAGCGGTAAAATTGATGGCTCAGGAACTCTCGTCATTGACGGTGAAAAACGGACAGTTGCGAGTGGCTTGAAGAGAGGGAGCAGGGAGTAGGGCGTAGTTATGGTCTATGGTCGATAGTCCGGATACTCCCTCACGACTCACAGCTCGCAACTTCTTCTGTGACTGCGACTGATTTGCATGCGGTCTGTAGACTTTCTGTTGCGGATTTTCAGTCAATATGTCAATATGCACTCCGAACAAGTTAACCGAGAGACCTTTAAACATGATATCTGTAGAAGAAATAGAGCCTAGGCTCGTCCAGTTGAGAAAAGGACTGGTAGAGATGCGAGGCTATCTTTGACGTCGATAACCGTAAAAGAATACTCGCTTCCCTCGAGGAAATAGCAGCATCTCCAGATTTCTGGAATTCCAGTAATCACGCCAAGGATACAATCGGTAAGGCCAACGCCCAAAAGGCGATTATCAAGCCTTATGATAAGCTTTGTTCGCTTTTTGCCGATGCCGAGATTATGTTGGAGCTTGCTGAAGCTGAGCCCGTTGGTGAGTCGAAAACGCTTGCCATGAAAGAAGTTGGTGTCTTGTTGGAAAATGCCGAGGAGACGTTTGATAGCCTTGAGTTGCAATCGCTCCTCAAGGGGCCTTTGGACAAGTGCAATGCCTACCTTTCGCTTCATGCTGGTGCAGGTGGAACGGAGTCCTGCGACTGGGCGAACATGCTCTACCGGATGTATCAGCGCTACTGCGAGCGAGTGGGGTATGAGGTTGAGCTCGTTGATATTTCGCCAGGTGACGAAGCGGGCATCACCGCCGTGACGTTCAACGTCAAGGGGCTTAATGCTTACGGCTTTTTGAAGGCAGAGCGTGGCGTTCACCGTTTGGTCCGGATTAGTCCTTTCGATTCGAATAGTCGCCGTCACACTTCATTCGTATCACTCGACGTGATTGCGGAGTTGGAGGATGAGGTCGATATTGAGATCCGGGAAGAGGATTTGTCCATCGACACCTATCGCTCTGGTGGTGCAGGTGGACAGCATGTCAACAAGACGGACTCTGCTGTGCGAATTCGGCATATTCCGACGGGGATCGTTGTGGCGTGTCAGGCTGAGCGCTCACAGCATAAGAATCGCGCCAGAGCCATGAGTGTTTTGAAGGCGAAGCTTTATGAATACGAGCAGGATAAAAAGCGCGAGACCATGGATAAGTTCTATGGTGAAAAAGGGGCCATCGGCTGGGGTAGCCAGATCAGGTCGTATGTGCTTCAGCCTTACACCATGGTGAAGGATCTTCGGACGGGTATTCAGACTGGCAACGTTCAGGCGGTTCTCGATGGTGACATTCAAAAATTCGTCGAAGGGTGGTTGAAATGGCACAGCGCGGGTGGTAAAAGAATTGTTATCGATGACAACGATTAAGGGGAGGAACGTCGCATGGCAGCAATCAGCATGACAGGATTCGGACGTGGTTTTGCCGAGTCTGATGGTGTGAGGATAGAGGTTGAGCTTGCTTCCGTTAATCGCAAGCAATTCGACTTCTCCTTCAGTGCGCCTGCCGACTTATCTCCTTTTGAAGCCAAATGCCGCGAAGCGGTGAATGGCCGTGTGGTGCGTGGCAGAGTCCAATGTCAGGCATTGGTTTCGTCCACCGACGCCGATGGCACCGGCTACAATATTGAGGCTATCAAACAGAAAGCTGCGCAGATGCAAAAGCTTGCGGACTTGACTGGACTTCCCAACGACTTGACGCTTTCGCGAATCCTTGCGATGCCCGACGTGGCCGAGTCGCCTGCTCGACGTCTTGGCGACGACGTGCTGTGGACGGTGTTTGCGAACGCTCTTGTCGATGCACTTAATTCGCTGTGCGCCATGCGCACCACGGAAGGTACAGCCCTTGCAACAGATCTCACGAAACGCATGGGTGCGCTACGAACTCGGAAAGCACGGGTGGAGGTCCTCGCGCCTGAGGTGCCGAAACGCTATCAGGAACTGCTCATCAAGCGGATTGCCGACTTGGGCGTGACACTTCCAGTTGATGATGCTTTGCTTGCGAGAGAAATCGCACTCTGTGCTGAGCGCTGGGACGTAGCGGAGGAATTGACCCGGCTTGGCGCGCATTTCGATCATTTTACAGCGTTGATGGAATCGCCTGAAGCGTCCGGTCGCCAACTCGACTTTCTCTGCCAGGAGATGAACCGAGAGGTCAATACGATTGGCTCCAAGGCCAACGATTCAGAAATCTCCTTAACTGTCATTGAAATGAAATCGATTGTTGAAGCAATTCGAGAACAGGTTCAGAATCTGGAATGAAAAAATTACGAATTACGAATTACCAATTATGAATTGGAATCGATTGATAGGAGACTGACATTAAGTTAGCCGCAGGAAACGGAAAGCGCGATATGAATAAGCAGAGAGTTGAAGAATTAGTGGCAGAGTTACTCAAAGAATTGGGAGACGATGTGTCGCGTGATGGCCTCCAGAAAACGCCTGCACGTGTTGCGAAGGCACTTGAGTTTTTGACCCGAGGATACGGCAGCACGATACAAGAAGTTGTGAACGGTGCCATTTTTGAATCACCTTCTGATAACATGGTGATCATCCGCGATATCGAGGTGTACAGCCTCTGTGAACATCACCTCATGCCGTTTTTTGGCCGGTGTCATGTGGGCTACATTTCGCATGGCAAGGTGCTTGGCGTGAGTAAGATTGCGCGTATTGTGGATTGCTTTGCGGCCCGGCTTCAGATTCAGGAAAGGTTGAGCAGCGAAATTGCACGTGCCGTCAAGGACAGCATCGGTGCTGAAGGCGTGGGCGTGGTCATGGAGTGTCGGCATTTGTGCATGATGATGCGCGGTGTCGAAAAGCAAAACTCTGTTATGGTCACCTCTTCCGTTTTGGGCAGCTTCCATGATGATGCTGCCACGCGCGCGGAATTTATGACCCTTGCGGGTAATATCAGGTAAACGGGGTGATCGGTTCGCAAAGCATGAACCCCTACGTCAACGCGGTGCTGGTGCAAACGAGACCGGGCCATGACGCCGAGGAGGTGGCCGAATCGATCCGCCGCTGGAAACGCCTGACGGTCTATACCCGAAACCAGATGGAGGCTATCTTGGTCGGCAAACTGATCGCCACCTCGGCCAAACAGATTTTCATGTTCCTGGTGATTCTTTCGATTGTCAGCGCGGCCATCGTCGCCTTCATTATCTACACCCTGACCCTTGGGAAGATTCGCGAGATCGCCGTGCTCAAACTGATTGGCACCAAGAACCGCACCATTGTCGGACTGATCATGCAGCAATCCCTCGCCTTGGGCATGATCGGCTTCGTGGTAGGAAAAATCTCCGCCACCTTGTTGATGGCGCCGATCTTTCCGAAATATGTGTTGCTGGAACCCCTCGACTCGGTGTTCGGGTTCGGTGTCGTGGTGGTGATCTGCATCCTCGCGAGCCTCATCGCCATCCATGCCGCGCTCAAAGTCGATCCGGCCGAGGCCATAGGGGGTTAACATGACCGGAAAAGGTATTCGTATCGAAGGAATAAAGAAACGGTATGGAAGCGGCGACACCGCTGTCGATGCCTTGAAAGGGGTAGACATGCAGGTGGAACCCGGCGAGGTGGTCGGCTTGATCGGGCCTTCGGGGTCCGGCAAGAGCACCATGCTCAAATGTCTCGGAGCCGTGATCGAACCGACCGCCGGGCGCATGACCATCGGCGATGAGCTGATCTATGACGACGGCTGGAAAATCAAGGACCTGCGCACCCTGCGGCGCGACCGGATCGGGTTCGTGTTCCAGGCCCCCTACCTGATCCCGTTTCTCGATGTCACCGACAACGTCGCGCTGCTGCCGATGCTGGCCGGACACTCCAACGCCGAAGCCCGGAAGCGGGCGGTGGAGTTGCTGGAGGCGCTGGACGTCGCCCATCGCGCCCGCGCCATGCCGTCGCAACTTTCCGGCGGCGAGCAGCAGCGTGTGTCCATCGCACGGGCGCTCGTCAACCGCCCGCCGGTCATTCTCGCCGACGAACCCACCGCGCCGCTGGACAGCGAACGCGCATTGGCCGTGATCCGTATTCTCAACCACATGGCCCGCCAATACGAGACGGCCGTCATCGTCGTCACCCACGACGAGAAAATCATTCCGACCTTTAAGCGCATCTATCACATCCGTGACGGACGCACGACGGAAGAGGCCGGCGAAGGGAGATCATTCGAATGAATACCAATATGAAAGCGAAACCATGAGCTGGGGATGTCCGCATCAGAGCGGCGAGGAGCCTTTTTGCGACAGGCGGGACTAACCGTGCAACCCGCGCAGCAAGGGTTGCGTACTTTACGGCAAGGTTCAATTTATCGGCCAATAACAGGAGAATATGATGAGAAAAACCGAGACAACATCAGGCAAGCCGGATGCGGACAACAGCCTTCGTCCAGCAGATGGAGCACGAGCATGACGAGGCTGGCGCCATCCTCGTCAAAATGCGCGAGATCACCGACAACTACAGGTTGCCGGATGACGCCTGCCAGACCTTCGAGGCGCTTTATGAAGCCCTCGAAGCGCTTGAGGCGGACCTGCACGAACACATTCACCTTGAGAACAACATCCTCTTCCCTGCGAGCGTAAGCCAAGAACAGCGGATGAACGCGGACACGATCTGACACACGGAGAGATAAAGGCAGAAGTCGGAGATTCCCGCCATTCGAAGTATGGGTTTTGGGAATGTGGGGGTGAAAAGCGAAAAGAACAGGTCTGACGTAACGGGGCGCATCTCCGGTTCGTTGACTTCCCCTCGTTGCACCGGAACAGAAGACAAAGTGCGAAAGCGGGCGGGACGCCCGCGCTCGTGTCGGGTGTGCGAACCTTCTTCCACCCCCACACCCACGTACTCAGCCCCCCACACACATGGGAGGAGAAGGGGACAGGCCACATAAAGCTTCTCTGCTCCCGGGAAAGCGGTGCCGTCCTTCGGTTGTCACCGCACTCCAGAATGCGCGGTTTCGGAGTCCGGCGGCAAGCGGTATTCCGCGCGACGCCGCTTTCAACTCCAGGAGAAATCCGCCTCAGTTGCCTTTCAGGTGGCGATGATATTCCTGAAGGCTGCAGACTTCAAAGGATCCGAATTCCTTCTTCTCGATCAGTCCTTCGATGGCGGCCGTCATGCCCTCCACGGTGGTCGTGACGGGAATTCCGCAGGCGATGGCTTTGGATCGCATCAGCACTTCATCCACCATGGCCGCTTCGCCGGGCTCTGAGGTGTTGATGATCCACTGCACGGCCTTCTCCCTGAGGAGGTCGAGAAGATTGGGGCGTCCACGTGAAATCCGGAATATGGCGTGTGTTTTGATCCCGGCATCGTAGAGCATCGTTGACGTTCCCAAGGTGGCATACACGGAGTAGCCGAGGTCGATGAGGCTCCGGATTAGTTCGATAGATCTGGGCTTATCTTCGTTCTTGAGCGACACGAATACGTTGCCGGACAGGGGAAGTTTGTTGCCGGATGCCAACTGGCTCTTTAGGTAGGCGAGGCCGCGATTCCTATCGATGCTCATGACTTCGCCAGTGGACTTCATCTCCGGTGTCAGGACGATGTCCACGCCGGGGAATTTGATGAATGGGAAGACGGCTTCTTTTACCGCGACGTATGGCAGGGCGACTTCTTTCGTGAATTTGAGATCCTTCAACGTGTTGCCCGTCATGCAGAGTGCGGCCAGACCCGCAAGCGGGATGCCGATTGCCTTGCTGACGAACGGCACAGTTCGGGAGGCTCGCGGGTTGACCTCGATTATGTAGACCTCTCCGTTCTGAACGGCGAGCTGCATGTTCATCAGACCGCAGACGTGCAATTCCCGTGCGAAGTCGTAGGTGTAGTTGCGGATTTTTTCGAGTATCTCCGCAGAAAGCGTCATCGGTGGCGTGATACTAGCGGAGTCTCCTGAATGGCATCCGGCGGGTTCGACGTGTTCGAGGATAGCACCGATGACGGTCATGTTACCGTCCGATATGCAGTCGACATCAATTTCGACGGCGTTTTCAAGGAAGCGCTCGATGAGGATGGCCTTGCCTTCAGCATTCGCCACGGCCTGACCGACAAAGCGGCGCAGTTGCTCTTCCTTGTAGACGATGATCATGCCGCGGCCCCCGAGAACAAAGGAAGGCCTTATCAGCACCGGGTATCCGATGTCTTCCGCAACCGCGACGGCTTCATTAACACTGTGGACGATACCGCTTCGGGGTTGGAGGATACCTATTTTAGAAGCGAGCTGCTTGAAGAAGTCCCGATCTTCGGCAAGGTCGATGTCGTCGGGGCTTGTTCCGATGATGGTGGCACCAGCGGCCTTCAACTTCTGGGCGAGGTTGAGCGGCGTCTGGCCGCCGAACTGCACAATGACTCCGGAACATTGCTCGTGTTCGTAGACGTGCATGACGTCTTCGAGGGTCAGCGGTTCGAAGTAGAGTTTGTCGCTGGTGTCGTAGTCTGTTGAAACGGTTTCGGGATTGGAGTTGACCATAACGACTTCAAAGCCGGCCTTGCGCAGCGCGAAGGAGGCGTGGACACAGCAGTAGTCGAACTCTATTCCTTGGCCGATGCGGTTCGGGCCGCCTCCTAGAATCATGACGGACTTCTTGCCGGCTGAATCACGTTTGGGTTCACCGCTGTCGGAATAGCAACTGTAGTAGTAGGGCGTGATGGCCTTGAATTCACCCGCGCAGGTATCCACGGTTCCAAACGAAGGTAGAAGCCCGATGTTCTTACGTACCTGGGTGACATCCTGTTCTGATGTCTGGAGCAGAAAAGCGATTTGTCGGTCGGAATATCCCAGTTCCTTGATCTGTCTGAAGAAGGGCGGATCTCCAGCGAGGGTTTCGATGTTGCCGGCGGACGCGATTTCGTCTTCAAACTCGACAAGTTCGAGCATGTGGCGCAGGAAATACCGATCGATTTTCGTCATCGCGTATAAAGTTTCGACGTCCCACTTACGTTTAAATGCGGCGTGGACATAGAAAATCCGGTCCGGCCCTGGGTATCGCAGAGACGCTTCTAGCGTTTCGTTGGACACGGCTTCGTACTCGCCGTCCTTGCCGTCCGCGCCGAATCCGGCGTGTCCAGTTTCGAGAGACCGCAGGGCTTTCTGGAGGGATTGCTTGATAGTGCGGCCTATGGACATTGCTTCGCCGACGGACTTCATCTGTGTGCCGAGTCTTGTGTCTGCACTGGGGAATTTTTCGAACGTGAAGCGGGGAACTTTGGTGACGACATAGTCCAGAGAAGGCTCGAAGCAACTCGGGGTGCAGCCTGTGATGTCGTTACGCAGTTCATCCAGCGTGTATCCGACGGCAAGAAGTGCGGCGATTTTGGCGATCGGGAAGCCTGTAGCTTTTGAGGAGAGGGCGGACGAACGAGAGACGCGCGGATTCATCTCGATGATGATGCGGCGTCCGGTGTCCGGGCAGATAGCCCATTGTACGTTTGAGCCGCCGGTTTCGACGCCAATCGCTCTCATGACGGCAATGGTGTCGTCGCGCATGGCCTGATACTCGTGGTCGGAGAGCGTCTGGATGGGAGCTACGGTGATGGAATCGCCGGTGTGGACACCCATGGGGTCGATGTTTTCGATGGAGCAGACGATGACGGAATCGCCCTTCTTGTCGAGCATGACCTCCATTTCGAATTCCTTCCATCCGAGTAAGGACTCTTCGATCAAGACTTCGGAGTTGAGGCTGGCATCAAGCCCGCGTTCAACGATGGCCAGGAATTCTTCTGGGTTATGGGCGATGCCGCCGCCCGTTCCGCCCAGTGTGAAACCCGGTCGGATGACGAGGGGCCATGTGCCGATGGTGTTTGCAACAGCCTTTGCCTCGGCGAGCGTATGTGCGGAACCGGATATAGGAAGATCCATCCCGATGCCGATCATGGTTTCCTTGAATTTCTGGCGGTCTTCGGCCCGTGAAATGGCCTCGGCGGTCGCGCCGATCAACTCCACCTGATATCTTTTTAGCACACCGCTGGCATCCAGCTCCATGGCGAGATTCAAGGCGGTCTGGCCGCCCAGCGTGGGCAGGAGTGCATCAGGGCGTTCGCGGCGGATGATTTCATGAAGGATGCCCTGAGTCAGTGGCTCGATATAGGTGCGATCGGCGAACTCTGGGTCGGTCATGATCGTGGCCGGGTTGGAGTTGACCAACACAACCTCAAATCCCTCCTGACGCAAGACCTTGCAGGCCTGCACGCCGGAATAGTCGAATTCGCATCCTTGTCCGATGATGATGGGGCCGGAGCCGATCAGCATGATTTTCCGTATGTCACTGCGTTTTGGCATTTTGAGTTTCCTTGAGTGATGCCGCGACGAGTCCGTCGAACAGCGGGTGGGGGTGTTGCGGTCTTGACTTGAATTCTGGGTGGTACTGGCATCCGATGAAGAACGGATGATCTTTGATCTCGACGACTTCTACGAGGCCGCTTTCTGGGTTGACTCCAGCCACGGTGAGGCCTGACATTTCGAGTTCGTCCCGGAACGTCGGGTTGAATTCATAGCGGTGGCGGTGGCGTTCTGAAACATCAGATGAGCCATAAAGCCGTGCGGTGAGGGTGTTCTCGTTGAGTTTGCATGGATAGGCACCGAGGCGCATGGTGGCTCCTTTATCCGTGATGTTTCTCTGCCCGGGCATCAGGTCGATGACGGGGTGTGAGGTGTTTTCATCGAATTCAGTGCTGTTGGCATCTATCCAGCCCAGAACGTTTCTGGCGTACTCGATTGTAGCGCACTGCATGCCAAGGCAAATGCCCAGAAACGGCTTTCTCCGGGTTCTGGCGTAGGAAACCGCCTTGATCTTGCCAAGCACGCCGCGTCCTCCGAACCCGCCGGGGACGAGTATGCCGTCGGCCTTGCCAAGCATGGCATCACTGTCCTTCGCTTCAAGTTCTTCGGCTTCGACGAGCAGCAGTTGAATCTTTGCAGAATGTTTGATTCCGGCGTGTTGCAGTGCCTCGTAAATGCTTTTGTACGCATCTTGATGTTTGATGTACTTGCCGACGACGGCGATGGTACATTTATGGGAGGGGTGTATGGCTCCCTGAACCCAGTTGACGTAGTTCGTGAGGTCGAGGGTGCCGAGCTCCATATTCAGGAGCTCCAGAACTTTCGAGTCAAGCTGTTGCTGGGCGAGCTGAATTGGCACCTCGTAAATCGAGTGCTTCACGTCTAGTTCCTCAATGACATGGCGTTCCGGGACGCTGCAGAACATCGAAAGTTTCTTGAAGTGTTCCGGGTCGAGGGGGACTTCAGAACGGCAGACAAGCAGGTCGGGGGTAATGCCGATGCTGCGCAGTGTGGCGACGGACTGCTGCGACGGCTTCGTCTTCAACTCGCCTGCCGCTTTGATATAGGGCACGAACGTGAGATGGATGAAGATGACATCAGTGGTAGCGGATTCCATCTTGAACTGGCGTGCGGCCTCCAGGAACGGTAGGCTCTCGATGTCTCCGGAGGTTCCCCCGATTTCCGTTATCGCGATATCCACGTGCGGCTGATGAAGAGAACGGATGGCGAGCTTGATTTCATCTGTGATGTGTGGGATCACCTGTACGGTGTTTCCCAAGTATCCACCGGCGCGCTCGCGGGCGATGACGTTGCTGTAGATTTTCCCCGATGTATAATTGCTCGCACGGGAACAGCTTATTCCGGCGAATCTTTCGTAATGCCCCAGATCGAGATCCGTCTCGGCACCATCGTCGGTGACGAAGACCTCTCCGTGCTGATAGGGGCTCATGGTGCCGGGGTCTACGTTCAGGTACGGGTCGAGCTTCTGCATCGCCACGCGGTATCCACGTTTTTCGAGTAGCATGGCCAGAGATGCACCCGTTATTCCCTTTCCTAGGCTTGATACGACACCGCCGGTTACGAAGATATGTTTGGTTTTCATCGTTTCTTTGCCATGAGCTGGGTGAATTGTCCGAAGAGGTAGTTTGAGTCATGGGGCCCCGGTGCAGCCTCGGGGTGGTATTGGACGGCGAAGGCGGGAAACTGCTTGTGGCGGATGCCTTCGATGGTGTTGTCGTTGAGGTTCACGTGTGTCATTTCGAGGCACTCGGGAAGGGACATCAGGGCGTAGTTGTGGTTCTGGCTTGTGATTTCCACGGCGTGCGTCGCCAAGTTCATGACGGGGTGGTTGCATCCGTGGTGGCCGAATTTCAGACGACCGCAGGTTGCGCCGCAGGCGAGACCCAGAAGCTGATTGCCGAGGCAGATGCCCATGAGGGGAACTTTCCCCAAGAGGCCGCGCACAGCCTCGATTGCGTAGACCAGTGCCGATGGATCGGCTGGGCCGTTTGAAATCAGCACCCCGTCGGGCTTCAGGGAGAGGATTTCGGCTGCTGTGGTTTTGGCGGGTACAACCATCGTGCGGCATCCGCATGCGGCGAGGTGGCGGAGTGTATTGAATTTAATCCCAAAATCCATGACGATGACTTTCATAGAGCCTTCTGCGTTCCAGTCGTAGCCTGTTTTCGTGGATACGGCAGAGGCATAGTCCTGATTGTCAAGGCCTTCCCATGCGCGTGCGCGGCGGATTGCCTCAGCCTCAGAAATCGGGTCAGACGACACGTGCAGGTAGGCCTTCTGGCTGCCCTTGTCGCGTAGCAGCAACGTCAGTGCTCTCGTGTCGACCCCGGCCAGTCCGGGCCGACCGTTCTCCTTCATGTAATCGTCGAGGGAGGCGGTCGCGCGATAATTCGACGGTTCGTTGAGTTCATGGATAACGAGTCCATTGACGAACAGTCCGGCGGATTCGGCATCTTGGGGATTGCACCCGTAGTTGCCGATTTCAGGTGAGGTCAGCGTGACGAACTGGCCTGCGTACGAGGGATCTGTCACGATTTCCTGATAACCGGTCATGCCCGTATTGAAGACCACTTCTCCAACGGCATCTTCTCTTTTTCCGAACGGATAACCGCGAAAAATGGAGCCGTCTTCAAGGGCTAGAAACGCGGCCCGGTTTCTTTTCTCGAACCAGATCTTGGATTTTTCAGTATGCTCTTTCATCGCGGTGCTCCATGTAGTTTACGAGTGTTCGATTGGCGACCTGGTAGCCGCCCGGCGTTGGGTAATTTCCGGTAAAGTACCAGTCCCCCGTGTGCAACGGGCATGATTTGCGTAAATCCGAAACGGTCTGGAAGACGACTTGGACTTCTGCCTTCATGTCCTCAGGTTTCAATAGGGTGGCGATGGCGGTGGAAAGTGCCTCGTCGGAGAACAAGGTGTACACCTCCTGCAGGCAGTTGGTCATTTCGGAGGTCGGCCCTGAGAGTTGAACTTTAGCTTTTTCGTAACATTGCTCAAGGACGGAATACTGGTTGTTTTTTTTGAGGAGCTGGACGAGGGCTTCGAATGCGACCAACTCCTGAAGGGTCGCCATGTCTATGCCGTAGCAGTCCGGATACTTGATTTGTGGTGCTGACGAGACCACGATTATTTTCTTGGGCCCCAGCCTGTCAAGAATAGGCAGAATCGCTTTTTTCATGGTGTTGCCGCGTACGATCGAATCGTCGAGGACGACGAGCGTATCGGAGCCGGGATGGACGAGGCCGTACGTGATGTCGTAGACGTGCATGAAGAGTTCTTTTCTGCATCCGGCATTGGCGATGAACGTCCGGAACTTGGCATCTTTGATGGCAACCTGTCCAAAGCGAACCCGCTTGCCGACCTTGAATGCCATTTCATTGAGTTCCTCGAACAATCCGTGGAAGGCGATCTGGGCGGAGTTCGGTATGTAGCAGAAGAACGTATCGTCAAAATTGAGGTTGATGGCTTGAAGGAGTCGGGGGGCGAGTGCGCTTCCCAGCAGTTTTCGCTCTCGGTGTATTTCGGCATCGTTCGGGCGCGAGAAATAGATTCGTTCGAACACACAACTTCTTTTTTCCTTTGGTTCGAGACAATCGGCAAATTCTATGGTGCCGTCTCGGCGCATGAGCAGTGCCTGGCCTGGAGGAAGCTCCTGCACTTCGGCTGTTGAGCAATTGAACGCCGCTTGTATGGCAGGGCGTTCGGATGAAATGACGCAGATTTCATCGTCGAAGTAAAAAAATGCAGGTCGGATGCCGTGTGCATCGCGCAAGGCGAATGCGGTTCCGTTGCCTGTGACGCCGCAGAGGGTGAAAGCCCCGTCGATGTGTTCGGCCATCCGTTTGAGAACCCGTGGGAAATTGCACTCGAGGTTGGAGTCGCCGATGTCCTTCTCCAAATAGTGCATCAGGAGTTGCAGGATCAGGTATCCATCGGATTTTGAGGACGGGTGATGCCCGGTTTTTACGAGGAGGTCGAGCACCTCGTTGGCATTGGTTATGTTGAAGTTGCCGGCCATGAGCAAGGTTCGGTTCAGGCATGAACTGTCTCTGACGAAGGGGTGGCACGCATTGAGGTCGTGTCGACCGTACGTCGCGTATCTGAGATGCCCGAGGTAGCAGTCTCCGGAAAAATCAGAGATGCCGGTGTCTATTTTGTCGCTGATGCGCGACAGGAGATCCGCCAGCGGCATGTTCTCGACAGATTTCTCCAAGAAGTAGCAGGCTTCGCCGGGCTGGGGGTCCGGGCGGATGCAGGCGATGCCGGCACCGTCCTGTCCGCGATTGTGCTGTTTCTCCAGCATCAGGGCGACTTTTTGAAATCCGTACGCGGCACTGCCGTATTTGCGGACGAAGTAGTCATTGCTCCGGCGCATTTTGAGCAGTGAAACCGCGCATTCGTGTTTGATAGAGTCGGACATTTTGCTGATTTCTCCGCAGGTTAGTAGATGAACAGCATTTCGCGATATTTGGGCAACGGCCAGCGGTCGTCTGGTACAATTCTCTCGAGGTCATCTACCGTGGTGCGGATGGCTGTCATCGCCTCGAGAATTTCCTCATGAAGCCCCTTGAGGGACTGCTTCAAGGCGGAGGTCTTACGGGAGAGTTCTTCGATGGCTATTCCAATTTCTTTTGCCTTTTCGGCGATAGCGAGGGAGCCTTCCTGAAGGCCGGCTTCCTTGGCGGCGGCAAGTGTCTTGGCGAGACAGCCGTATTCGGCTATGGCTGCGGGGGCGATCATGCTGGTGACGATTTCGAGGGCGATTTCACCTTCGATGTGGATCTTGCGATGGTAGTCCTTTTCAAAGACTTCGTAACGGGACACGAGCTCCTTGCGGCTGTATACGCCATACTTCTCAAACAAAGCGATATTCTGCGGAGCGACAAGAGCCTTGAGTGCGGTCATGGTGTCCGGCGCGTTCGGGAGGCCGCGTTTTGCGGCTTCGTTAAGCCACGCTTCTGTATAGCCGTCGCCGTTGAAGACGATTCGTTTGTGTTCCTTGATGATGTGGCGGAGCACCTTCTGCAGGCCGACGAGGAAGCCCTCATGAGGAAGGGTTTCGAGGAGTCCGGAGATATGGTCGAATGCGTCGGCGACGATGGTGTTAAGCACGGTGTTGGGGCCGGAGCATGACTGGCTTGAGCCCGGGGCGCGGAACTCAAACTTATTGCCGGTGAAGGCGAATGGCGACGTGCGGTTACGATCCGTGGCATCGCGGGGGAGCGGCGGAAGCGTGTCGCACCCGATCCGCATCGAGCCGGCGTGTCTGCTGGACTTAGGCTCTCCGTTTTCGAGCTGTTCGATGATGTCGGAGAGCTGGTCTCCCAGATAGATTGAGATGACGGCTGGCGGGGCCTCGTTGGCGCCGAGGCGGTGGTCGTTTCCGGTGCCTGAGACGGATGCCCGCAGGAGGTCGGCATAGTTGTCGACGGCCATGATGACCGCGCTAAGCGTGGTGAGGAATATGGCGTTCTGGTGAGGGTCTGTGCCCGGGTTGAGAAGGTTGCGGTCTCCGTATGATATCGACCAGTTGTTATGCTTGCCGGAGCCGTTGATGCCAGCGAAAGGTTTTTCGTGGAGCAGGCAGACGAGGCCGTTGCGCTCCGCCACCTGCCGGAGCACTTCCATGACCAGCATGTTGTGGTCGCAGGCCAGATTGACCTCTTCAAACATCGGTGCCAGTTCGAACTGGGCGGGAGCGACCTCGTTATGCCTTGTCTTGGCGGGGATTCCGAGTCTCCAAAGCTGCTCTTCAACTTCGGTCATGAAGTTGAGCACTCTCATGCGTATGGAGCCGAAATAGTGATCGTCCAACTGCTGGTGCTTGGGCGGCGATGCGCCGAAGAGGGTTCGCCCGGTTTGGAGCAGGTCTGGCCTCTGGAGGTAGAAGTGCCTGTCTATGAGGAAGTATTCCTGTTCTGGGCCGAGGGATATGGAGACGTGATCCGGGGGCAGACCGAAGCATTTCATCAACCGCGATGTCGAAGCAGACAGAGCTTGTATTGACCTCAGCAACGGAGTCTTTTTATCGAGAGCCTCTCCGGTGTAAGAGCAGAACGCCGTTGGGATGCAGAGGGTGGCTCCGCGGCCATGGCGTTTGATGAAAGCCGGGCTGGTGGGATCCCAAGCGGTGTAACCTCGAGCTTCGAATGTGGAGCGCAGACCGCCGGAGGGGAAGCTCGACGCATCCGGCTCTCCGACGATGAGGTTCTTACCGGAGAAAGCCATAATGGCCTGACTACCGGCGGTTTCCAAAAAGGAGTCGTGTTTCTCCGCAGTCGAACCTGTGAGCGGAAGAAACCAATGGGTGAAGTGAGTTGCGCCGCGCTCCAGAGCCCATTTCTTCATGGCATGAGCAACGCTGCCCGCGATATCCGCGTCAATCGGGGCTCCGTTGTTTATCGTGGACAGCAACGTGGAGCAAATGTCTTTAGGGAGGTACTCGTGCATGGCCTTTTCGTTGAACACGTCCTCTCCATAGAAGCCGATATCGACGGGTTTTAAAGGCGCGTGTTGTGTCTCTTGGATGCTGGCGATTGCCTCAACGGCATGGGTTCTGTTCCTGTTGGTCATGGATCGTCTTCCTTTCACGGGTATCAATAAAGTAATCCTTGGGTAAACAATAGCACCATGTGTGCCAAGCGCATTTTCAAGGAAGTATAGCATAATTTATTACATAAAACGTAAAACTTGTGTCTCGTGTGTTACACGGGATGTAACATGGCATACACGATCAGAGCCCATAATCGAGGAATTGCGGAAAAGGCACTGAAATTGCTATTTTGCGTTGACATACCAGATAAGGAAGGCAACATAGACCATGAAAGATCAGGACTTAGACCACCAGCGACATATTCCGGAAGAGGGGCTTTATTCTTTTGAGAACGAACATGATTCCTGCGGCGTGGGATTGGTTGCGAATATCAACAACCGGGCCTCGCACGAGATCGTTTTGCGAGGTCTGATGGTGCTCAAGCGGCTGATGCATCGTGGAGCTTCCGGCTGGGATGCCGAGACGGGGGACGGGGCGGGAATTCTGCTGTCGATTCCGGACAAATTTTTCAGAAAGGCCGTTCCGGGCCTACCTCCTCTTGGTGACTATGGTGTGGCGATGATGTTTGGCGGCGAAGGCCGCGCTCTGGAGATTGACAGCATCATCGCCTCCGAAGGCGGAAAGGTTCTGTTCCGCCGCGACGTTCCCTGCGACGTGTCGAAGATAGGACGTTCGGCTCGGGAGACCTGTCCGCACATCCGTCAGATTTTTATCGGCCGGCCTGACTTTTCCACTCAGACCGAATTTGAACGAAAGCTTTTTGTCATGCGGCGTCTGATGGAGAAGGAGATCCCGGAGGCCTACTTCTGCAGCCTGTCGAGCCGGAGCATCGTTTACAAGGGGCTGTTGCTGGCTACGCAGCTTGAACACTTCTACCCGGACCTTGCCGACGCGGACTTCGAGTCGGTGCTGGCGGTTGTCCATCAGCGCTACAGCACCAATACCTTCCCGACCTGGAGTCTGGCGCATCCTTTTCGGTATCTGGCGCACAACGGAGAGATCAACACGCTACGGTGCAATCTGAAAAATCTGAAGTCGAGGGAGCCTTCTCTTGCCTCTCCGCTGTTCGGGGATGACATGGCGAAGGTGCTTCCGCTTATTCGGGGCGGCCAGAGCGACTCCGCCTCGCTGGACAATATGTTCGAGCTTCTGGTGGCGGCGGGAAGGCCGCTTGAGCATGCGATGCTGATGCTGGTTCCGCAGGCGTGGGGAAGTAAGTACTATATGGGTCGCGATGTCCGGGCCTTCTTTGAATACCACTCCGGGCTCATGGAGCCGTGGGACGGCCCGGCCGCAGTTGCCTTCAGTGATGGGGTGAATGCCGGGGCGATTCTAGACCGCAACGGGCTACGTCCGGCACGCTACAGCCTCTGCCGCGACGGACTCTTCGTGTTGGCCTCTGAGACCGGGACGCTGGATCTCGCGCCAGGCGACATCGTCGAGAAGGGGCGGCTGCGTCCGGGAGAGATGATCTACCTTGACTTGGAGCATGGGCGGCTGCTGAAGGATACCGAGATCAAGAACCGCGCTGCCAGGCGCAGACCTTACCGGCGCTGGGTTGACGAGAACCGGCTATCCGTACACGGTCTGTTCACCGAGATCACGGCGGCGAAGGTCTCCGAGAGCCTTTTGGAGAGGCAAAAGAAGTTCGGATACAGCCGCGAGGACATTGAAATCATCATAAAGGCGATGGCCTCCACTGGCAAGGAACCAATCGGGTCGATGGGCAACGACGCCGCGCTTGCCGTGCTCTCTTCAAAACCTCAGTTGCTGTTCAGCTACTTCAAACAACTTTTCGCTCAGGTGACGAATCCTCCCATTGATCCGATTCGGGAGGAGTTGGTGATGAGTCTGACGACCTACATCGGCAACAAGGGGAATATTCTCGCGGAAACTTCTGAACAGGCTCGCCTGATCAAGCTTGAGAGGCCGGTGTTGACCGACGACGAGCTACGGCGTTTGGCCGAGGTGGACAAGCGGGGATTCCGCTCCCGGGTGTTGTCGATCGGTTTTCCGGAAGGCTCGGATGGACGGCAACTTGAAAAGGCGATTCTCCGTATTGCAACGGATGCCGTAAGCGCGGCGCAGAATGGTGAGAAAGTCATCATTCTTTCCGACAGGGAGCTTGGCGAGCAGATGGTACCCATCCCGTCGCTGCTCGTCACGGCAGCGGTCAACCGGGCCTTGGTCGAGGCGGGTTTACGACCGGAGATCGGGATTGTTGTGCAATCTGGAGAGGTAAGGGAAGTTATGCACTTCGCCTTGCTTCTGGGGTATGGCGCGACGGCTATTAACCCTTACCTTGCGCTTGAAACGGTTTCGGAACTTGCCGGATCAGGTGAACTTGGAACCGATAAGGTGACGGCATCCGGAAACTATATTAAGGCAGTGGACAAAGGGCTTCTGAAGACGATGTCCAAAATTGGCATCTCCACACTGCGCAGCTACCGTTCGGGGCAGGTGTTTGAGGCGGTGGGTCTCAGCCGGGAGCTTGTGGACAAGTTTCTGCCCGGCACGGCTAGCCGGATAGGCGGTATCGGGCTGGATGAAATTGCAGACGAAGCCAATGAGCGGGCCCGACCGACACCCGACCTCCTTTTGCCGGAAGGCGGACAGTACCGATACCGCAAGAACGGTGAGAACCACCTCTGGACTCCGCAATCGCTGTCAGTCTTCCAACAGGCAGTACAGGGCGGAGATTACCTGCGCTTCAAGGAGTACAGCCGCATGATCGACGAGCAGGCGGAGCACCTCTGCACACTGCGCGGTCTGTTCGAGTTCAAGGAGACGACATCTATCCCGATTGAGGAGGTGCAGAGCGTTGAGTCCATTGTCAGAACTTTCGTTTCCGGTGCCATGTCGCTGGGCTCCATTTCCCCAGAGGCCCACGAGGCGATCGCGACGGCGATGAACACGCTGGGGGGTATGAGCAACTCCGGCGAAGGGGGGGAAAGTACGGAGCGCTACGGTACCGTGCGAAACAGTGACATCAAGCAAATCGCATCGGGACGTTTCGGGGTCACAATCAACTACCTCCGCAGTGCCCGAGACTTGCAAATTAAGATGGCTCAAGGCGCGAAGCCGGGCGAGGGCGGACAGCTTCCGGGTCACAAGGTGAATGAAATGGTCGCGAAACTGCGCTACTCGATTCCGAATGTGACCTTGATTTCACCGCCTCCGCACCACGACATCTACTCGATTGAGGATCTGGCTCAACTGATCTACGATTTGCGCAACGCGAATCCCGCAGCAAGAATCTCAGTCAAGCTCGTGTCAGAGGTCGGTGTTGGCACGATCGCGGCAGGTGTCGCCAAAGCTCATTCGGACGTTGTTCTCATCGCGGGGCACGACGGGGGAACGGGTGCGTCGCCGCTGACGAGCATCAAGCATGCGGGGCTACCTTGGGAGCTGGGGCTTGCCGAAACCCAGCAGACGCTGGTCCTCAACCGCCTGCGCAACCGGATCAAGGTGCAGGTGGACGGTCAGCTCAAGACCGGACGCGACATCGTGATCGGAGCCCTGCTCGGCGCAGAAGAGTTTGGATTCGCAACGACGGTACTGGTCTGTCTTGGCTGTGTCATGGTACGGCAGTGCCACAGCAACACCTGCCCGGTCGGGGTGGCGACTCAGGATCCGGAGTTGCGTAAACGCTTTGCCGGAAAACCAGAGTACGTGATGAACTTCATGCGCTTCATTGCGCAGGAGGTACGCGAACATCTTGCGCAACTGGGGCTTCATTCGCTAGAAGAGGCGTGTGGTCGCAGCGATCTGCTGAAGATGAATCGAGCCCTTGACTTCTACAAGGCACGGAATCTTGATTTCAGCGCGATATTCCATTTGGCCGAAGGCGGCCCGGTGCGGTTCGACCCCTCTTTTGAAAAGGAGCCGCTGGAGAACTTTGACCGGCGAAAGATTTTTCCGAACGTTTCCCTCGACGGTTCGAACCAGGAGCTTGACTGCGAAATTTGTAATGTGGATCGGACGGTTGGGACTGAACTTTCGGGGGAGATCGCCTCGCGGTTCGGGCTTGCCGGACTGCCGGAAGACACCATCAAAATCAAACTCCACGGCGTGGCGGGGCAGAGTTTCGGGGCGTTTCTGGCACCGGGCATCACCCTCGACCTTGAAGGTGAGGCGAACGACTTCGTCGGCAAGGGAATATCCGGTGGCAAGATCATCATCAAGCCTCCCAGAGAATCCCGTTTCGAGGCCGAGAAGAACGTCATTGCCGGAAATGTCATCGGCTACGGCGGCACGAGGGGCAAGATATTTCTGAACGGGCTTGCCGGTGAACGGTTCGCCATCCGAAACTCGGGAATCACGCTGGTGGCTGAAGGGGTGGGCGACCATGGGTGCGAGTACATGACGGGTGGGCGTGTCGCCGTGCTCGGTCCGGTAGGGGTTAACTTCGCGGCGGGCATGACGGGCGGTCTGGCCTACGTGCTGGATGAAGCCGGGGTTTTCGACCTGAGTTGCAATGTTGAGAGCGTGGATCTTGAAAGCATCGAACCGGGCAGTTCAGACGAACAGGAGCTCTGCGGCCTCATCGAGGCGCATTTTAAGGCCACGGGAAGTCAAAAGGCCCGGCGTATTCTCGACTGCTGGGATGAGTACCGCCCGAAATTCGTCAAGGTGTTTCCGGTAGAGTATCGCCATGCGCTTGAGTCCGTGGAGCGAAAGGAGATCAACTAAATGACAGGCAGAATAGTGGACACATACCGCCCCGTTGAACAACGGCGCAACGACTACGCCGAGGTCGAACGCGAGCTGTCTCTCGACGAAATACGCCAGCAGTCTCGACGGTGCATGAACTGTGGAATTCCGTTTTGCCACGGTGTCGGCTGTACGCTTTCCAACGTCATCCCGGAATTCAACGTGGCGGTTGCGTCTGGAAACGACCTTCTCGCCTGGCAGATACTCTCCTCGACATCGTCATTCCCCGAATTCACAGCGCGAGTATGCCCGGCACCTTGCGAAGGAAGCTGCACCTGCGACATAGGCAACGAGCCCGTAATGATTCGACAGCTTGAGAAGCATATCGTCGATACGGCATTCAAAAACGGATGGGTCAAACCTGTGATTCCAGAGAGGCGAAATGGGAAGTCGATTGCTGTTGTGGGTGGCGGGCCTGCCGGTCTCACGGCGGCGGACGTCCTGAACCGCAAAGGATTCCAGGTGATACTGTACGAGCGTAACCACAAGCCGGGCGGCCTGCTTCGTTACGGTATTCCGGATTTCAAGCTCGATAAAAGGCTGATTGACCGACGCATCGGGCTGATGGCCGATTCCGGGGTGGGGTTCGCCTTGGATTCCGCAATCGGGCAGGACATTTCGGCTCAATACTTGAGGGATCGGCATGATGCCGTCGTGCTGGCTCTTGGAACGCCGGAGGCGAGAGATATCGACATCCCGGGAAGGGGACTGGAGGGAATTCATTTTGCGTTGGAGTTTCTTCAGGGGCAGAACCGCGTCAATTCCGGTGAACTCACCGAGCCGCCTGTATCCGCGAAAGGCAAACGGGTGTTGGTCATCGGCGGGGGTGACACCGGTAGCGACTGCATCGGGACGGCATTGCGTCAGGGGGCGGTGGATGTCGTTCAGGTTGAGATCATGCCGGAACCTCCGGCGGGGCGTTCGGAATCGACACCCTGGCCCGACTGGCCCTACCTGAAACGAACAAGCTCCAGCCATAACGAGGGCAGCGTACAGAGGCGGTGGAACATCGCGAGCAGGCGGTTCATCGGCAATGGCGGTCGCGTCTGCGGAGTCGAAGTGTCGCAGGTGCGCTGGGCGTTGTCGCCACAGGGGAAGCCGCTGAAGCCCTCGGATGTCGCGGATTCAACCGAGGTGATTGATGCGAGCTTGGTATTGCTGGCGATGGGTTTTACCGGAGTCCCACGAGAGGGTGCTGTGGCGCAACTTGATTTGAAACTGACGCCGAGGGCGACCGTGATTCCGGATCCCGCTCGGCGGATCTTCGTGGTGGGCGACTGTTCGAGCGGTGCCGGTCTTATTGTGCGAACCATGGCGCATGCGCAGCGAGTGGCTATGGAGATCGCGGATATGTTGTCGTAGGGGTGTGGCGAGTGGGATTCAGCCTGCCGCGGGGCGCGACCGCGAAAAAACCGGGGGATATGTTGCGAGCGGCGTTATGTTGCGTGGAAACCATTTTTCTTCATTTTAGGGAAAATTGATTTTAAAGACGCAACATAACGCGGTTTGAGCAGGAAACCAAGAACATAGGGAGCATAGGCGCGGTAGCGCGAGTAGGTGTTAGGCCCTAGCCGAGAGCAAGGGGGTAGAGACTTGACACACTGCGAGCATGATGAATCTTTCCTGTGTACAGGCACCTTTGCTACGTCAAACAGGTAACCCACCTGTTCTCGTACAGTAACGTCACCATAATCTCGCCCAAAAGTTCAAGATTACATTCGCATCAGGCTAGAGGACGGATCAGCACCTGCTCGTCCGCCGGAGG